>PIVZ01000035.1 GCA_003354045.1 bacterium | reverse complement strand
GAGGTGCTCGAAGATCTGGCACTGACCAAGTCGTCGATCATCTACTTTGCAGACGAGAACTTCGTGCTGTCCGGCAAGAAGTGGGAAGAGCGAGGCGTGCGGCTGCTCGAGGGCATTGCCGAACGGGACTTCGGCAAGATGTACGTGGGCTGCGGTTCCATCAACTTCGCCGATAGCGATGCGCTCTTGGAAGCGGCTGCGGAGGCGGGAATGGCGTTGATGTTCCTGGGGATCGAATCGGTGACGCCGGTATGCCTCGAGGAAATGAACAAGCGCCAGAACCTGAAGAACGGCAAGGTGGCGGACTTCTCGAGTGTGATCCGGCGTTTTCATGATTACGGAATAGCGGTGATGGGAGGCTTCATCGTCGGCGTCGATTCCGATACCGGCGATACGCTGAAGGCTCTGCACGACTTCATCGAAGAGAGCGAGATCGACGTTCCGCAGATCACCTTTCCGGCTCCGTTCCCAGGCACCGAGCTATACAAGAGAGTGAGCCGCGAGAACCGACTCATCTACCGCAACTATCCCGGCGACTGGGAGCACTACAACCAGGGCGAGCCGATGTTCGTGCCCCGCAATATGATGGTCTCGCAGCTCATACGCGGCCGCGACGCCCTCCTCAGCGCGCTTTTCTCGGACGAGGCGATTTCGCGGCGAGTGGCCAATACGAAGAAGAATACGGGATCGGAAATCGCAGAGAAGGTCTCGGAGATGTCGAACCAGTCGCTGCGGAACCTCTACCGCGGCATTCTCGGGTGAATTGTCGGGCGACATTAGCAGAGGGTATCGGGCATGGCGGAAGGTGGAGTCTATGACGTAGTCGTTGCGGGCTCGGGGGCCGGCGGCTTGGTGGCGGCGTTGCAGGCGAGAGAGCGCGGCGCAAGCGTCGTCGTTCTGGAGAAGAGCGACAAGCTGGGTGGAGGCTCGGCCTTTGCCCCGGGCCTTTTCTGGCTGCCGTTGAATCGATACTCGGCCGACACCAGACAGGAAGCCGATGCATATCTGCAAGGCCTCAGCATGCGCCGCTCGCCAGACGCGCTGCGCGCGGCGTTCCTCGAGAGCGCCGCCGACGTGGTTGCCTTCCTCGAGAGCAAGGGGACGGCGTTCGCTCTCCTGAGCCATCCCGACTACCACTCCGAGCTCGAGGGCGCCCGTAGCGATCGGACGCTCACGGTCGAGAACGTCGATGCCCGCTCTCTGGGTCGCTGGAAGGGCAGGGTGAGAAATCTCCCCCCCTATCACCCGCCTGTCGCACTAACAGAGATAGAGCAATGGGGCGGCCTCGCGAACGTCCGTAAATGGCCGCTCTTGAGACTGGCCGTGAGATCGGCCGCGCGTGTTCGTGCCGGTGGGGCGGCGCTGGTGGCCTCACTCGTTCGTGCTTGTCTCGATTGTGGCGTCGAGCTGAGGACCGAAGCGCCGCTCCGACGTATTGTCATGAGTGACGATGGTGTACGCGGCGTCGAGATCGTCGGGCAAGACGAAGTCGAATCGATAGAGACCCGACGCCTGATTCTCGCCACCGGTGGTTTCGAGTGGGACGAGCAAATGTGCGGCGCGTTTCTTCGCGGTCCACACGAGCTTGCCTTCACGCCACCGGTGAACACCGGCGATGGACACAAGGCCGGTATGGAAGTGGGTGCGGGGCTCGATCTGATGACGGAGGCAGTCTGGGGAGTGGGAGTGAAGACGCCTCAGCAGCTCGAGGGCAAACCTCTGTCGCGGTTCGTAATTGCCGAGCGGGTGCTACCCGGCTCGATCATGGTGAACTCTGCTGGGCATCGCTTCTGCAATGAGAGTGCGAGTTACCACGACGTTGTGGCCGAACTGCACCGCTACGATGCCGGCACGCTCGAGTATCCGAACATCCCGGCCTTCGTCGTCTTCGATGCCGCATTCCGCAAACGCTACCCGGTGTTCGGCAGAATGCCTAGGATGCCGCTTCCACGCTGGGTGGTGCGCGCGAAGTCAATCGAAGCGCTTGCCGAGGCGCTGGGCGTCGCCGGCAAAGAGCTTGCCGGCACGCTCGATAGATTCAACTGGTTTGCGCGCCAAGGGCAGGACGAAGACTTCGGTCGTGGCGAGACGATCTACGACCGTCACTGGGGCGATCCGGCCGGCCGCCCAAACCCTTGTCTGGCCCCGGTGGAAGAGCCGCCATTTTACGCGGCCACGGTCCTCCCGGGCTCATTCGGCACCAAAGGCGGTCTTCGCATCGACGACAGCGCGCGCGTCTTGTCCGTGCGTGGCGAGCCGATCGACGGACTGTACGCGTGCGGCAACGTATCGGCGGCACAGAGCATTGTGGGCGCCGGTTACCAAGGTGGAGTGACCATCGCGTGCTCGATGGCTTTCGGCAATCGGGCCGGCGCCGTTTGATCGCCGCCGACTGTTGCCGCCGACCGGCGAAAACGATGGTTGATGATTCGCCGCTGCCTGGACGGCCTATCAGCGGCGACGAGCCGCGGCTCGCGAGGCTCACGCGAACGCGTCGCAACCAGGGATGATTCGCGAGACGGTCTCGCGCGCCTCCGCTGGCAACATCGACCACGTCTGCTCGAGTTCCCGCCAGACCTGCACCTGGAAGGTCTTGACGACGGCACGAAAAGGTTTGCCCAGGATCTCGCCGTAGTAGAGTGCCTGACCTTTGTCGAAAGCCTTCTCGTTGAAGACGTTCGCGCCGCTGCCCCGCGCTTCGACGAAGGCCTGCTCGTTCTGCTGCATCAGGGGGACGAAGGTCTGCATGATCGTCTCGAGCAAGGGCCGAAGGCTCTCGTCGAGTCTCAACGGACCTCGTGTGCCCACGTGCTGGCCGTCGCGAATTGCTGTCAGCCACCGGTAGGTCACGGGCGCCCGTTCGCGGATTTGCTCTGCCGCCGTTCGATCCTTCAGATTCATGCCGAGCTGGCCGTACACGCTGGCATCGGCCACCGTGAAGCGTTCGCCGAGAAGGTAAGGCTGCGCGGACAGAACTCGCTCGATGGCTACCAGGGAGTTCTCCCAGGCCTCGTCGAGCAACAGATGGGTGTCTGGAAACCCGGAGCGGGAAGGCGGCGTCAGGCTCGGCGCCACGGGTGCGGAGAAGTCATCCGGTGCCACACTGAAGAGATACGGTAGGCGGCGTACCTGTCGGCGAGCGAAGCGCCTTGCGAAGCCTGACCCCATCCCTGGCAATAGCACTCGCTTCATCTCGCCGGCCAGCCGTTCACCGGCATCATTGGTGGCAGCCGAGACTACCCACCGATTGTGATGCACCATGTAAAGGCCGAACTCGTCGAAGGCCTCGTCGATGAGCTGCGCGACGAAACACTGAGCGTCGTTTTCGGGAAACAGCGGACCCGTGTGCGGCTTGTGGTAGGCGTCGATCCATCGCGCGAGTGCCGATGAATCGTAGTGTACTCGCCCGTTGCGCTCGATCAGGAAAGGGACCAGTGGGTACTCGTCGAGCTCCGTCATCTTCGGATGGCGCACTACATTACCGTCCCGCTTGGCGCGATTTATCCTGCGCACGGCACGATAATTCTCCATCCGACGGCCCTGAGCGGGCAGCGACCGGTAGGGGAGACCCGCGTATTCCAGTAAGGCGCCGAGCTTGAGGGTGTAAGGCGAGAGCTCGGAGCCCCAAACGATGTAAGGTGCCGCAGGATCGGTCGTAGTGGCTTCCCGCCCGTGCATGGCAACGGATTGTCACATACTTCTCTGTCGATAACAGCAAGCGTCGCCTCGAGTCTTCGCCGTCGCTGCTCACGGTGCGCTGGCGCGCGCCTGGCTGTCGCGTATTATACAACTCCAGCCCGCCACGGAGCACCGACATGACTCTGGAAACCAAGCATGACCGCGCGACTACCGTGGGCCTTCGCGCGAGCGTGCGCCGGTCCGTCGTCCGTCTCTCGCTGGTTGCCCTGCTCGGGCTGGCCGTGGGTGGTGCCACTGCCCGTCCCGACGAGGCCGAGGCCCAGAATCTCGATCCGGTGGTGAGCAGCGCTCACGTGCTGGTGGCCGAGATATACGATGTGACCAAGTGGGCGCTGCGCGTGCCCTACAGCGTGGCGATGCCGCTCATTGCCCGCGCCGGCGTCACCGCCTACGTAAACGATCTTCCGCTCGATCCCGAGGTACGCGAGCGGGTGCTCGCCCGCGTCCGCTCCGGGGCCTTCGTGGACGAGGTCATCCCGTTCTTGATGACTGTCAAGACGATGTACGTGGCCACCGAGCAAGCGCGCGCGCAGAGCTTCGACGGATATCTCCGCAGCCGTTTCGGGCCGGACGATGGCATCCCGGGTATGGAGCACAGCATGTTTGCCTGGGAGCCCGCCGTTGAGGAGGACGCCGACGAGGACGACGCGATGACCGGGGTCGGCATGACCGACGAGATCGCCGTGCAGCTCATCATGCTCTACGACGCGTTGTATCTCGGTGCCGCCGATCCGCAGGCGGGTCTGGGCGATGAGCTCGGCTGTGAGAAACGCACCACCGACGTCGCGTTGGCGCGAGCCGCAGAGCGGGCAAAGCCCATGGTGCAGGCCCTGCTCGAAGAGGCCACCGCACAGATGAACCTGGATGGAGAGATAGGGGAGGCGGTCGAGAGAACTCTGAGCGACGATGAGAGTCTAGCAACGATAACCATCGCGCTCACACAGTTCATCGACCAGCTCGTCTGCAGGCACTACCGTATCTTCGCCACGCGCGTGATGCGTGAGCAGCAGCTTCGCGAGTGGATGTTCGACGAGCTCGACAAATCCGGCGGCGGCCGTTTGTGGGACTACCTCGAGCACGCCCAGTCGGGCCGCCGGTACGCCATGCTGATCGCGGTGGACGGGCTGCAAGGACACCTCGTCGAAGCCCTGGCCGGCGGCGGGCCAGCGGACCCCTTCCTCGCGGCCGTACATCGTGAGTACCTCGATGCCGACTCGATCGCTCCCCCGACCCAGCACAGCCGCCCGGCCCCGTCTCAGCAGATCGAGTTCCTCGCGCATATCGAGGAGGCGGGCTTCAGCCACGAGCGCTACCTCCCGTTCTTCAGAGACCTCTATACCGACTCGTCCGATCACGCAGGCACCGACCTCCTACATCCCTACGGCATCGCGAAGGTCGGCATCTCGACCACGCCGACGATAAGCGTGCGCAATCTGCCCGTCGTCAAGACAGGAGCGCCGGTGGCGGGCCAGGGCTCGACGGGCATACCGAACTTCCATTTCGTAGACCGTGACTACCGGAGAAACGGTGAGCGGCGGGGACGGGCCTATTACTTCTTCGGGACCGATGCGATGCAGCTCGGCTCTCTCGCGAGGCGTGCGGGGATGCGCTCTCTTTTCGAGCGGCTCCCCGAGCTGGGCTCTTTCAGCTGCGCGGCGCAGTACGACGATCATGCCCACTACAGCATCGATGCCCTCTTGAACCTGGCCATCGGTGAGCGCCAGCGTGACTTCGGCGACATCCTCTGTCTGCAGGAGCTCGAGGAGCGGGCCGCCAACGAGCTGGTGCTTCGGGAACTGCGGGCCGAGCTGCTCGACAAACGCGAGAAGTTTTCCCAACGCCTGCGGTGGTTCAACTGGTACCGCAAACGCGGCCAGGCCAACGAGCGAGTCCTCGCCCGCAGGTTGATCTCGCGGATTGCGGCTCTCGAGCAGGAAACGGTTCCCGAGCTGCTTCTTTACTACAACCCATGGCCGGACCATTTCGCCCACTTCGCCGGACCCTTTGCCGACGAGATCATCTCTCCCTCGGGAGAGCTCAACCGGCTCGATTACTGGCTCGGACGGATGACCGGCATCTATCGCAAGGCAGGAGTCGCAGAGCGGACCCTGTTCGCGATGGCCGGCGACCACGGCCTCACTCCGGTTTTCCACATACTCAATCCCGAGGTCGAGGTCTTCGACCGTTTGCGTGAGCAGGGTGTCGATTTCGAGGTGGTAAAGATCTCTTCCGACGAAGGGGAGGGTCCCAAGCTCACCAATCCGCTCGACCCTCCCTCCATGAAGGGGATCGACGTGGTTGTGGCTTCTACCGCCGGTGGCAACTACATGCTCGATCTCTTCGTCGATCAGGCGGGGAATTGGGCGCGCCAGCCGCTCTACCGTGAGCTGTTGGCGGTCAGTCCACTTTCGGAGGCAGGATCACCGGGCGCCTCGGAGCTCGACCTGATCGAGACGATGAGAGCCTACCTGAGCGAGACTCTCGATTACCTGGCGGTGCGCGAGGAGCCGTGCACGGTCGAGGGTGGGACGGTTCGGCTGGTGGCCACGCGAGACGGTAAGCGGACTGACGCTCGCATCATTCGCCGCGGCGATCGCCTCCTCTACCAGTACGAAGGGGCCGATCTCCTCGACATCCGGCGACTGACTCACTACGAAGAGCTTCCCACTCGCACCAAGGAACGCTACAGCCGACTGCTGGTCAAGTGTACGGAGTTCGCAGATCCGGCCGACGATTCCACCTGGTGCACGGAGGAGGAGTGGCGCCTGCTCGCGAGTTACACGACGCGTCCCGATTCGATCGTGCAGCTTGCACACCTCTACGACCACGACCGCGCCGGCACCATAAACCTCTTTCCCAAGGGCGGAATCGGCTACAACACCTTGGTGCCAGGCCGGCATGCCGGCGAGTTCTTCCATGAGAAGGATGCATTTGCCGGCGCATGGGGCGCGCCGGTCGCACGTCCCGGCGACCGCCGGCGGCTGCGGACCGCCGTGATAGGCTCCATGCCCACCGCCATCTACGAATATCTCACCGGGACCACGATCACCCAGGGCAGCGACGGCTGGGGGTATCCCTCCGTGGCCGAGCGCCTCTTCGGCGGTGCAGGAGACGACGCCGCGGCATCACCGTAGTGGCGAAGCGCCCGGCCGGCGTCCGAGCCGAGAATGTCGGCGATGGGCTCGTGCCTTCGGGCCGATCTTCCCCGAATTGTCGGCCACGGGTTGTCCCGCACTTCGTACCCTCGCGATTCGTACTTGACTCCGCTCATGTCGTGCCTTAATATATGCATGTGTGTACATATGTGCGCCTTTGCACGAAAGATCGAGAACGACGGCGGCACCATGCGACAACCCGGCCGTAGGAGCAGGCAGAAGGCGGCCCGCGAGCTCGCGGAGATCCTCGATTCCAAGCTTTTCAAGGCTCTTTGCGAGCCGGTTCGGGTGGAGATCGTGAAATTCCTGACGGCGGAGGGACGCTCGGATGTCGGCACCATTGCGGCGAGCTTCCCTCAGGACAGCTCGGTGATTTCGCGCCATCTGGCCATTCTTCACGAAGCGGGAGTGCTCAGCAGAGAGAAAGAAGGCCGGCACGTGTTCTTCGAGCTCGACGGTGTGCGCATAGCCGATCAGATGGAGAAGATTACGGGACGATGCAGGAACATCGTTCCGCTGTGCTGTTCGTCGCGAGAGGAGTGACCGTCCGCTTGCCGTAGGGAGCGAGCGCGCTTGGCGCGCGGCATGTATAGCTACGCGGCCGCACGCCGCATGAAGACCGAACCGATGGAGAATAAAACGGGGAAAATCTCAGGCCGGAAGCCAGAGGCAGGCTCCACGGGCTACGACAGACATCTCTTCTCGCTCGTGGTCCGATATCGCTTCATTGTCATCGCGATCACCACTGTGTTGACCGTGGGGTTTGCTTCCCAGCTTCCCCATCTCGAGCTCGATCCCGACACCGAGGCCTACATACCCAAGGGCCACCCGATCCGCGTGTTCTGGAAACAGGCCAAGCGCGATTTTGCGGTCGGCAAGGACATCTTCGTCGGCATAGTTGCTGACGGCCCCGGCGGTATCTTCACGCCCGAGATACTCGGCGGAATTGCCGAGATGACCGAGGGCATACAGAAACTGGATTCCGTCGTCACGACCGACGTGCGCAGCCTGTCCACCTCGGAGGCCGTGCTCGGGACCGCCGACGGCCTCGATATCGAGCCGTTCTATGAAGAGCCGCCCGAGACCATGGAAGAGGTGGCGGCGATCCGCGAGAAGATCTTCAGCAACGACGTCTACCTGGACCGCCTGGTGTCTCGCGACGGCTCGATCGGGGCGATCATCGTCCAGGCCCACGATGCCTACGACGACGACTCTCCGTACGCACATCCGGTCGTCACCTTCCACGACGTCAGGGAGTACGCCGAGAGCCACGAGATTCCCGGTACCAAAACGATGGTTGCCGGTAACACGGCCGTTGAAGCGGCATTCGGACGTCAGATGTCCTCCGATCTGGCAAACCTGATTCCATCTGCCCTGATCGTCGTGGTCGTCACGCTTTTCCTGTGCTTCCGCTCGGGCCCCCTGTGGAAGTTCGCCGTGCGCGCCGCGGTCGTCTTCACGGTCCTGGCTGGATGGGGCCTGTGGAAATCAGGGACGCCGCCGACGGCATATCTCGCACTGGTCTCCGCCGCCCTCGCGATGCTCACCATAAGAGGCGTGCTGTTGCCGTCCTTGGTGGTGGTGACCTCCTTGATCTGGACCTGGGGTACGCAGGCGATGCTCGAGGTGCCGATCTACATCGCTGGCACGTTGGTCCCGCCGATACTGCTGGCGATCGGCTGCGCGGACGGCATCCACGTCATGGAGCGCTACTTCCACGAAGCCCACGTCAACGACGACCGAGACGAAGCGGTCATCAGGACGATGACGGCCCTTTGGCGGCCCGTGCTGTTCACGTCTATCACCACCGCGATCGGCTTTGGCTCGTTGATGATCGGCCGCATGACGGTTTATCAGGCCTTCGGATTCACGACTGCGGTGGGGATCCTCGCGGCCATGGCGATGTCGCTCACGCTACTGCCCGCGCTACTGGCCGTGATGCCGCTGCCTCGGGCCACCACCACACGGCAGAAGGATTCGATCGTACCCGTCGCGCTGACAACGCTCGGCGACGCGTTGCAGCGCCATCGCAGGCTCACGCTGGCGACCAGCGTGGCGCTTTCGATCGTGCTGCTCGTTGCCTCGACCGGCCTGAGGCTCGACTACTCGTGGGTCGAGAGCCTCGAGCCCGGCAGCTCCGTGCTCGAGGCCGACCGGCTGCTGCGCACGCGCCACGGCGGCACCATGCCGATGAATATAGTGGTGAGCGCGGCCGAGCCCGGCGGCATGAAGGACCCGGCGCTGTTGCGCGGCATCGATCAGGTGCTCACCGATCTCGGCGCCCATCGCCACGTGGGCGATACGCGCTCGATTGCCGAGTACATCAAGCGCATGAACGAGGCCATGCACGAGAACGATCCGGCCGAGCTGCGCATCCCCGACAGCCGCGAGTTGGTCGCGCAGTATCTGCTGCTCTACTCGATGTCGGGCAATCCGGCCGAGCTCGACGACATGATCGACTACGACTACCAGCGCGCCCATATGGGTGTGCTGCTGCGTAGCGACTGGCTCAGCGACATGCAGGAGATCATCGATCTGGCCGAGGTATCGCTCGACAAGCACGTTCGCCCGCTCGGCGCCGAGGCGATCATTACCGGCTCGACGATGATACAGAAGACGGTCTTCGACCTGATTCACCTGAGCCAGGTCTACTCGCTGACCACTGCCACCATCCTGGTCGCACTCTTCATGGTCGTCCTGTTTCGTTCATTCCGAGATGCGGCCATTTGCATGGTGCCGGCCGTCTTCACTGGCATCGCCAACTTCGGGGGCATGGCGCTGTTCGACAAGCCCATCGGACCCACCGACACGATGGTCAGTGCAATAGCCCTCGGCATAGGCATCGATTATTCCATCCATCTGATGTCGCGGACGCGCGAGGTAATGGCGCAGGGCATGCCGGTTGCCGACGCCGTTGTCGAGGCTATGCGGACCACCGGCCGGGCGATACTTTTCAACGGCGTGGTCGTGGTGGCGGGCTTTACGGTGCTGGCGCTATCGACGACTCCGAGCAACGCCACCTTCGGCATTCAGGTCGCGCTCAACATGGGTCTGTGTTGCATCGCTGCCTTGGTGCTTCTGCCCGCCGTGCTGGCGGTGGCCTCTGAGCTTCGCGTTCCGAGTGCGGTCAAGCCCGCGTGGAAATCGGTTTCGGAACAGCTCTCCCGCAAAGTCGGAACCGGCTAGCCGCAGCCGACCACGGTAGCGGGGCTCCGCGGCGGTCGAACATCCGACTTGTTGTGGCCCTTGGACAGCAGGTCCACACGGATACCCGTCCCCGTTTTTCTTCGACCCCCCCAAGCGATTGCGTTTTTGCCGTTGACGCATGGCCGGGCTGACTGAGGCTCTTAATCGACCGTTTGGCCTCTTCCGGCCGTTCGCACTTACGTAGTCATAAAGCGGTACGGTCGGTAGTGCGTCCACGCACCGGTGCGTGCACTTCTGCACGCGTCGGCGCGTCAGTAGCCGTCGGTCGAGGCAACCGGAAGCCCGGCAGTCAGGTCCACAGTCAACCCCCGAGCCGAGGCTGGCAAGGCTGCAGATATCCGAGCTTTGTTGGACCCGAAACTGCATCGTTGTGGCGAAAATGCAGGGGGATGCAGAAATGCACGTGGATTCGGCGACGGCGTCCGCGCGCGGGTACTCGAGTCGCGTACTTCTCGCTCATGCGAGAACTTTCCAGGAGCCAGTCCGTGTCCGTGTCATAAGGAATGTAAAGCCTTCACCCGCGCGGGTAAATATATGCCATTTAAGCGTTTTCTTGTTGCACCCATCTGGCGCACCGGAAATCTCACTGCTAACTTCGCAACCACGTTCGGAGCTTAGTGCCAGGCTCCGATGCTCGAGGCGGCCACTGGTCGTAAAGTCGCTTCACGGGCTACAAGCTCTAGCCTGCATCGGTAGTCAAAGTCTTTCGCGCAACTGCGGACGGGAGAGAATCCCGCAGGAGTCGTGAGATGACAGTGCGCGCTTGGCTTTCAGGGGGCTACAGACAGTTGGTGATATTGCTGCTGGCATTGCTGGTGGCATGTGCGGTTCCCACCGAGGCCCTCGCTCGCCTGGACGCGATAAAGACCCAGCAGAAGATCAGCGACACGGCCGGGGGCTTTACCGGCCTATTGAGCAATGCCGATGAGTTCGGCCGCTCGGTTACCTCTCTCGGCGATATCGACGGCGACGGCGTGAGCGATCTGGCCGCCGGTGCGATCGGTGACGACGATGGCGGCCCCAACCGCGGCGCGGTGTGGGTGCTCTTCCTCAATGCCGATGGGACTGTAAGGACACATCAGAAGATAAGCAGCACGTCCGGCGGTTTCCTCGGCAACCTCGACGACGGTGACGAGTTCGGCTCCTCGCTGGCGTCTCTCGGCGATCTCGACGGCGACGGCGTTACCGATATTGCGGTAGGTGCCTGGCTGGACGACGACACCGATTTGTGGAGGCCTCTTTCCGGACCCGATAGCGGCGCCGTATGGGTGTTGTTCCTCAATCCGGACGGAACCGTGAAGGCGGAGCAGAAGATAAGTGCGCTCGACGGCTTCTTCGACGGTGCGCTGCGCACGGGTGACCGCTTCGGTGCCTCCGTGACCATGCTCGGCGACGTGGACGGCGACGGGGTGGACGATCTGGCAGTTGGCGCCACTGCGGACCGAGACGGCGGTACGTCGCGTGGGGCCGTGTGGGTACTCTTCCTGAATAGCGACGGCACGGTCAAGGCGGAGCAGAAGATCAGCTCCACGCACGGTGGCTTCACCGGCGAGCTAGATACCTACGACTTCTTCGGCGTATCGCTGAGCTCCATCGGCGATCTCGACGCTGACGGCGTCACCGACCTGGCCGTTGGCGCCGGTGGCGACGACGACGGTATGCCCAGTGCCAACCGCGGTGCGGTCTGGCTGCTGTTCCTCGAGAATGACGGCACAGTAAAGAGCCATCAGAAGCTCAGCGACACGGCCGGCGGTTTCAAAGGCCTGCTCCACAACTTCGACGTCTTCGGGCGCTCGGTGGATTGGCTGGGCGACCGCGACGGCGACGGAGTCAGCGACATAGCCGTCGGCGCGCGTGGCGACAACGACGGCGGCGACGATCGCGGTGCGGTGTGGATGCTCTACCTGAACGGCGACGGCACGGTGAAGTCTCACCAGAAGGTAAGTAGCGTCTACGGCGACTTCGGCGGCGAGCTCCACGACCACGACCAGCTCGGCACTTCAGTGGCGTGGATTGCAGATATGGACGGCGATGGACTCGACGAGATTTCCGCCGGTGCTCCTTTCGATGCGGACGGTGGTAACACCCGAGGTGCCATCTGGACGGCTTTCCCGGGCGAGGTTCCCGAAATTGTTTGCGGCAACGGCGCTGTCGAGGCGGGTGAGGCGTGCGATGACGGCAACGACATCAGCCATGACGGCTGCTCGGCCGAGTGCACCTGGGAGCAGAGCGAAGAGCAGCAAGACTGTATCGTCGAGATGAACAGAGGCGGCGCCAAGGTTGCCAAGACCCAGGCACGGGAGAACACCGGCTGCATCAAGCGCGTCGGTAGGGAGAAGATAACGGGGGCGCAGGCCTGCCTTACTGCGGACGGAAAGGGCAAGGTGCAGAAGGCGAAGGAAAGAGTGGTGGATGTGGAAGCGAAGGACTGCGTCCTCCCCCCGGATTTTGCCTATTCGGGTGCCGAGAACACCTGGCAGGCGGCTGTGGATGAGACGGCCGCTCTCATGGGCGATCTCTTCGGTAGCAATCTCGACGCGGCAATCATCTTGCTGGCCATCGACAAGCCTGCAGCAAAATGCCAGGCCGGCGTCGTCAAGATCCTCGACAAGATCGTTCAGGCCAAGCTCAGGCTCTTCACCGATTGCAAGCGCGACGGACTGCAGACGGAAGAGATCGGATCGGACGACACGCTCGCGGCCTGTTTCGACGATGTCATACTCGACGAACAGGAAAGAGTCGCCAAAGCCATCGGCAAACTCTCCTCGACCGTCTCCAAGAAATGCGGGGGGGTGGCCCTCGGCGGGACGTTCCCCGGTGCCTGCATCGGCGCCGGGGAATTCGTCCCCTGTGTCGACGAGCGCATCAATTGCCGAGTCTGCCGTATGGTGAACTCCGTGGATGCGATCGCGGCAGACTGCGACCTCGTCGATGACGGTATCGCGAACGCTAGCTGCGAGCAGTGAGATCGCACACGCGCAGGCTGCCGCTGCGGCCGCGCACCGACACCTCCTGCTCCCATGCGACCTCGGCGTCGAACCCGGCGGCGCGGGCTGTCTCCATGGTGTCGCGGGAGACGAGCACGTCGGCATCCCGCTGCTTGCATAGCTCCTGAAGGCGCGCGGCCACGTTCACGGCATCACCGATCACGGTATATTCGTGACGATCACGCGCCCCTACGGCGGCCGCCAGTACCTGCCCGCCGTGCACGGTTACCGCAATGGCCAAGGTGTCGAGCCCGGCTACGGCGCGCCGTTCGTTCATGTCTTCGAGCCGCTCGCCCATGCCGACGGCGCAGCGGCAGGCCGCCGCGGCGTTGCGCTCGACGGTGATCCGGTCCTGTTCGTCGAAGAGACCGAACACGGCCAGCAGGGCATCGCCGATGAACTTATCGACGAAGCCACCGCAGTCACGCACCCAATCCGTCATGACCGAGAAAAAATCGTTGAGCGTGTCGATGACTTCCCGGGGCGCATGGCTCTCGGCCAGCTTCGTGAATCCGCGCAGGTCAACGAACAGGGCGGTCACCGTTCGGCTCTCGCCGCCGGCGCGGATGTCGCCGGCCAGCAAGCGGTCGCGCACACTCGGTTCCACCACACGGCCGAAGGTTTGCAGGATGTGCTCCTTCTCACGCAAGGTGGCCACCATCGAGTTCACCCCTTGGGCCAGCACTCCCACCTCGTCGTCAGAGGACACCTGCACGCCCACGGCCAGGTCTCCGGCCTCGATCTTGGCAAGCACGCGGGCCATACGGGCGAGCGGACCGGCTAGCGAGTGCGCCACCAGCAGCGTGTAGGCGATTCCGAGAACACCGAAGAGGAGAAACATCGCGCCGCTGGCATCGACCAGCCGCGCGAAGGCTTCTTCGAGAGGCAGCCCGAACGTCACTCGTAGCTGTGCGGCCTGGATCAGCCCCATCATCGTGAACAGGGGCGTGAAGCCGACTGCGACTACCAGCACCAAGAGCCGGGAGCGCACCCCGAGAGACCACACCGAGGTCTCTCCGCTCACCCGTCCGCGAGGGAAGACGTGTGGCACCAGCCTCGAGCGAACGATCCAATCGACCAGCAGGTAGCAACTCGTAGAAGACAGGAAGCCCGTGGCCACGGGAGTGATGACCTGCTCGCTCAGGAGCTCCGCCGGCCAATGGCCGAGATTATAGAAGGTTACGGAGGGATAGAAGACGGTCGAGACGATCCAAGCGCTGAAGCCGAGAAGTGCGAACACCAGCGGCGTGCCGAGAGTCCTCCTGCGGACGATGGCCGGGATTTCCTCGCCCGTTCTACTGAACGAATAGCGAACGATGGGCTGCACGTAGGCGTAAGAAGCCAGCGCCACCGCCGGGAACACCAAGGCTCGAAATGCGAAATCGTAGCGCTGCGTGTGCCTTGCTGCCTCCAAGGCCAGCTCGCTGGTGACGTGCATGAAGCCGAAGACCAGCTCGGATATCCACACCCCGAAGATGTGCGCGCTGAGACTTACCAGCCCCGCGACAAGCAGCCAGAGGCTGTGGCGGCCTTTCATGGTGGCTAAACGGTGCCTTAGGCGAAGGCCCGGACCTTGGCCTAGCTCTTCTTCTCGTCCTCGAGCAACCCTCTACCCGGCACGTGGTTCATCTCGAGGCGGATGCCGTCGGGGTCCTCGAAGAGTACGGAGTAGTAGCCCGGAGCCCACGCGTCTTCCTGCGGCGGGTGCACGATCGTCGCACCGAGCTCCTTTACGAACTCGTGAAGCTCGTCCACGTCGGCCCTTTCGCGCGCACGGAAGCAGACGTGGTGGAGGCCGGCGTGGGTCTGTACGAAAGGCTTGCCCTCGTGTTCGGGATCGCAGTCGCGGATACCGAAGGCCGTGCGGCCGCCTATGCAGTAGAACATACCCTCTGCGTCGATGACCGGCTCGAGTCCCAGGAAACCCAGAAGCTTCTGATAGAACTCGCGTGAGCGGGCGAAGTTGCCTGAGGTCAACATCACGTGTGCGATACCGTTGATTTTCATTGCTTTCCCGTTCCGTCCGCCCGATTCGCGCGTGCGCGCAACGCGCTAATCGAGGCCCACGATCTTTACTTCGAAAGTAAGCGTCTTGCCGGCAAGTGGGTGGTTGAGGTCGAGCACGATGTGGTCCTCCGTCACCTCTTGAACACGCACCTGTTTGCGCTTGCCGGCGTTGTCGTCGGCAATGAGGACTGCACCGACCTGCCGGGCCTCTTCGGGTATCTCATCGAGGGGGACTTCTCTCACGGCATCGTCCTGCAAGTGTCCGTAGGCGTCCTCCGGCGGAAGCGTTACCCGTACGTTTTCTCCCACCTGCAACCCGAGCAGTGCATCTTCCAGCTTGGGCAGCATCGTGCTTGCTCCATGGCGAAACGTGATCGGTTCCCTGCCCACGTTGGTGTCGGCCTGAGAGCCATCCACCATGAACAGGGAGTACTCGATCGAGACCATGCTGCCCGGCTCGACTACGGGCCCGGATGGTTCGGCGGGCGTCTCTTGTTTGGCAGAGGGTGCTTCGGGCGGCTCCATCTCGCCACTGCACGCGGCCACGGCCAGCGCCGTGAGCATGAGCAGC
>PIVZ01000540.1 GCA_003354045.1 bacterium | reverse complement strand
GCGACTAGGTCCTTGCGAGCTACACCGGCGCTCGTTCGCGCCCGTCCGCAAGGCGATCGAGGCCGGCCGGCAAGAAGGGGCGTAGTGGTGGGCCGACCGTGGGAACGAGAACACGGCCCTTGGCCGCGAGCCTGGCACCCCGTGTCATTGCACCCGTCCCGCGATTGGTCTAGGCTCGGCAGCTAACCGCGGCCAGGGGTGGCGGTACACTAATGACACTTTACGATTACCCGGAATGCCCATTTGCCAAGAAGGTTCGCATCGTCTTGGCCGAAAAGGACCTGTCCTTCGATACGGTCCTCATAGATCTCCAGCACAACCAGCAGCACAGCGAGGACTTCCTGCGCCTGAACCCCTTCGGAAAGGTTCCTGTGTTGATTGATGAAGGCTGCGTAATCTACGAATCTACAATAATAAATGAGTACTTGAACGACGAGTACCCACACCCGCCTGAGCTGCTCCCTGACGACTCTGCGGAGCGCGCCCGGGTGCGTCTGCTGGCCGACTATGCCGACCGCGCCTTCACGCTCCCGGCCATGGCCGTCGAGCACGAGCTCAAGGCGCTCCAGTGTGACGACGCTCGGCTCTCGGCCGCTCGTGAGGTCATCAGGAAGACTCTGGCCATGCTGGAACGCGAGCTCGAGGCGAAAGAGTACCTGGCTGGGGAATTCTCGCTCGCGGACGCCTCCTTTGCACCTGCCGCAATGATGTTGGATAAGCTCGGTATAGAGGTCGAGAATTCGTTGCCCAACATACGTGGCTGGATCGGTCGTCTGGCCGACCGGCCCAGCGTAGGTGCAGTCGTAAAGCTCGTGGCCTGAGACCGCGCCCGGCCCACTGTGAAGGCGTGACCGAGGCGACGAGCGTAGGAAGAACACCGTGAGACGTCCCGAACAGCTAACCTTCTTGGAGAGGGTCTACGTACCCGAGGTGATTCGCGGCCTGACCGTCACCGGCGGCCGGTTCTGGCGAAACTTCTTCCTCCATATCGGACATCAGGTCGGAATCGCGCGCGGCACGTCCGCGGCGTCCACCGTTCAGTACCCCGAGGAGTACTTGAACTACGGTCCCGAGTACCGCGGCAGCCACCGCCTTACCCTCAAGGAAGACGACTCCGTGCGCTGTACGGCTTGCTTCCTGTGCGCAACGGCGTGCCCTGCACGCTGTATCCACATAGTGGCGGGCGCACACGAGGATACAACCGTCGAGAAGTATCCCGTTCGTTACGAGATCGACACCCTGCGCTGCATCTACTGCGGCATGTGCGTGGAGGCCTGTCCGTGCGATGCGATTCGTATGGACACGTCGGTGCATCCACGAATCGTCGGCTACACCCGCGAGGACTTCATCGAGGACAAGAGCGTTCTCATGTGGCGTTCCCGGACCATGGCGGAGAAAGGCGAGGGGGCGTTGATGGAGGATATGCTCGACAGCTACCGGCGCGCCGGACCGAGCCAAGCCGCGGCAGCGTGACTTCACGCCGTCCACGCAGACCGGGCTCGCTGCCGAGGCAGTTCACGGCGGGCTCTGCCGCTTCCTGCTAAGGCAAAGGCGGTCGGCTCACCCCGACGCTCTCTCGGTCCCTCCCTGCACCCACGAACCGGCCGCAGGCGCCCATGTCGTCGCGATACTATTGCCTCCCAGTAGGGTGGTCGGAGCGGCAAGTCGGATGTTCTGACGGCCGCGGCGAACGATTACCAATGCGCGACTGCCGGAGATAGGGTAGGGCACTCGCATGAACGAACGCCGTCATCGGCGCCCGTGTCGGAGTCAAGTTATGGCCAAGACGTTTCAGCAAATCGTTGAAGAGGCGCACCGTGAGGTCCCCGAGATCTCCGTGGATGCCGTCTCCAAGCTCACCTCGGGCGCCGGGCCTCCTTTGCTGCTCGACGTGCGCGAGAAGGAAGAGTTCCGCGAGGGCCACCTCGAAGGTGCACTGAGCGTCCCCAAGGGATTCCTCGAGATCCAGATCGAAGGCAAGGTGCCCGACAAGGGCGCACCGATAGTGGCCTACTGCCAGGGTGGCACCCGCTCGCTGCTGGCCGGCCGTGCCCTCAAGGAGATGGGCTATTCGGATGTGCAATCGATGAGCGGCGGCTTCGGTGCATGGAAGAACGGCGGCTACCCGTGGGCGCAGGACAAGCAGTTCACGCCGGACCAGCTCAACCGCTACAGCCGACACTTCCTGCTCGACGAGGTCGGAGAGGCAGGCCAGGCCAAGCTGCTGGAGGCCAAGGTGCTGTGCCTGGGGGCCGGAGGTCTCGGCTCCCCCGTGGCCTACTACCTTGCCGCGGCCGGCATCGGCACGCTCGGAATCGTGGATAACGACGTCGTGGACACCTCGAACCTGCAGCGCCAGATCCTGCACAGCAACGATCGCGTCGGCATGCCCAAGACCGAATCGGCCGCACTGACGCTCACGGGGCTCAACCCGGACGTCAAGGTCATCGAGCATCGTATACGTCTCGACTCGGGCAACATCATGGATGTCATCAAGGACTACGACATCGTAGTGGACGGCTGTGACAACTTTCCGACGCGATATCTGGTCAACGATGCCTGCGTCATGAGCGGTATCCCGAACGTGCATGGCAGCATCTTTCAGTTCGAAGGTCAGGCCACCGTCTTCGTTCCCGGCAAGGGGCCTTGTTACAGATGCCTGTTTCCCGAGCCGCCTCCGCCCGGGATGGCGCCGAGCTGTGCCGAGGCCGGTGTGCTCGGGGTGCTGCCGGGGTTGATCGGCTGCATACAGGCACTCGAGACGATCAAGCTCATCCTCGATGCCGGCCAACCTCTCATCGGCCGGCTCGCCCACATAGAGACGCTCAGCATGGAAATCCGCATGATGAAGCTCCGCCGCGACCCCGACTGTCCGATGTGCGGCGACGAACCGACCATCCACGAGCTCATCGACTACGAGGAATTCTGCGGCCTGCGCGCAGGCGGCGATGACGGCGCGAGTGCCGATGCCGCTTGATGGAGGACCGACCACTCTCGTTGTGATGCGACACGGGGAGACGGCCTGGAACCGCGAAGGGCGGGTCATGGGCCGCCTGGAGATTCCGCTGACCGAAACGGGACGTGAGCAGTGCCGCCAGGCGGGCGAGGTGCTCGCAGGCTTCTCCATCGACCGGATCGTCAGCAGCCCTCTCGTGAGGGCGGCAGACTCTGCCCGGATCGTAGCCGAGCAGGTCGATGCCGAGGTCGAGTTCGACACCGACCTCGAAGAGGTGCGTTACGGGAGCTGGGAAGGAAAGACCTACCAGGACGTGGTCACGGAACCGAATTTCCACGTCTTCATGGAGGACCCCCTGTCCAACCCGACGCCGGGCGGAGAGACCATAGCCGATGTCCAGAACCGGGGGCTGGCCAGTCTGTCTCGCGCCACGGCCGGCGAGACGGTTCTGTTCGTCAGCCATGGCGACATCATCCGCTCTGTTCTCTGCCACTACCTTGGCGTGCCGCTGGCAGAGTTCCGGCGCATCCGCGTGGACAACTGCGGGCTGAGTTGGGTTGCCGTGGGTCGGCGACGCGCTGAGGTGAGGTTCCTCAACGTGCTGGCCGACTCGGAGAGGGCTTGGGATCCTGTGCATTGGCGCGGGAGGGGATGAGGACGGCCTTGACAGCAGAGGACCTCGACTGCAGGGTCGCCGGGAAAATCATGACGTCATTA
>PIVZ01001127.1 GCA_003354045.1 bacterium | reverse complement strand
GGGCCAGCATGGCCGGTCCCACTTTGCCGGGGAAGAGGAACTTGCAGAGCCCCAGCGGGTTGAACATGGCCTGGTAGTTCTGAGCGCTGTAGCAAAGCGTGGCCATCTCGGAGCTGGAATCGTGGTCCATGAAGGGTTCGGTGTGGCTCATGTCGGGGGCCGGGACACCGCGGCCGACGAAGTATGTGAGCGAATCGAGGTGGCAGGCGCCGCGCACGGCGGTCGCGTAGTTCGGCGCCATCGACACGTGGGCGCGCGGATCATGGTAAGGCATCTCCAGGCCTTTGACTTCCATGGTGTAGTGCTCGGAACCGCCACCGATTTGCCTGGCGGCGCGGCGACTACCCTCGCCGAGAAGAGCGCCGATGTCTTTGCGACTGCCTATACTTTGTAGAAGCTCCACCAAGGCCGAACCGCTGCCCCATTCGAGCGCGATGCCGCCGGTGTCGGCCTTGGAAATCAAGCCGTTCTCGAAAGCCTCGAAAGCGTAGCCGACCACACCCGCCGCGGAGATCGTGTCCATGCCCAGCCGGTTGCAGATCTCGTTGGCGCGGATCACATCCTCGGGTGTGTCGATCAAGAGGTTGGAGCCGAAGCCGGCGAGCGTCTCGTACTCGGGGCCGTGACTGTAGGTGGGTACGCCGTCGCCGTCGGGGATCTCCACTCTCTTGTGGCAGCGTATGGGACACAGGTTGCAGGTGCCGTGCTTGAGCGGGTACTGCGTCATGAAGGTCCGGCCGGAGATGCGCTGTGCGCCTTCCTTCCAAGAGCCCAGTTGCCAGTTCTTTACCGGGAGGTCGCCGTGGTGCTCCACGGCCTCGACGCCGCCGGCCGTGGACCAATCCGTCAGCCCCTTGGTAGCCTCGAGTATTCCGGCCCTCTGCTCCGCTATCGA
>PIVZ01000539.1 GCA_003354045.1 bacterium | reverse complement strand
GATGAAGCCGGTGCCGATGATCGGGTCGCCGCCGATGCCGATGCAGGTGGACTGGCCTATGCCGAGCTCGGTGAGCTGATGCACGGCCTCGTAGGTGAGCGTGCCGCTGCGCGAGATCACGCCTACGCCACCCTCTTTGTGGATGTAGCCGGGCATGATGCCGACCTTGGCCTTACCCGGCGAGATGATCCCCGGGCAGTTCGGCCCGATCAGGCGTGCGTCGGTGGCATCCAGAAAACGCTGCACCTTGACCATGTCGGAAGCCGGGATGCCCTCGGTGATGCACACGATCAGGCCGATGCCGGCGGCCGCAGCTTCCATGATGGCGTCGGCCGCGCCGGGCGGCGGCACGTAGATCACCGAAACGTCGGCGCCGGTCTGCTCGACCGACTCTGCCACGCTATCGAAGATCGGCACGCCCTCCCATTCGGTGCCGCCCTTGCCGGGGCGCACCGCGGCCACCATCTGCGTTCCGTACTCGCGGCAGCCCTTCAAATGAAACTTGCCGACGCCTCCCAATCCCTGGGTGACAACACGGCTCTTCTCGCTCAGTAGAATGCTCATCGCTTCCCCTCTCCGCTCAGGCCGCCTGGCCTGCGGCCTCGACGGCCTTCTTGGCGCCGTCGGCCATGTCGTCGCCGGTGATGATGTCGAGACCGGAGGCGGCGATTATCGCGCGCCCCTGATCGACGTTGGTTCCCTCGAGACGAACCACCAGGGGAATCTTCACACCGACCTGCTGAGAGGCATCGACAACCCCTTGGGCAAGCACGTCGCACTGCATGATGCCGCCGAAGATGTTGATGAACACCGCCTGCACCTTGGGGTCGGAGAGGATGATCTTGAACGCCTCGGCGACCTTCTCCGTGGTTGCGCCGCCGCCGACGTCACAGAAGTTGGCCGGCTCGCCGCCGTGGTGATGGATGATGTCCATCGTGGCCATCGCCAGCCCGGCGCCATTGACCATGCAGCCGATGTTGCCGTCCAAAGCTATGTAGCTCAGATCGAACTCGGAGGCCCGCTGCTCCTTGGGATCCTCCTCGTTCGGATCGCGCAGCTCGCGAACCTCGGGAAGCCGGAAGAGCGCGTTGTCGTCGATGGAGACCTTGGCATCGAGCGCCAGCAAATCGCCCTCACCGGTCTGCACCAGCGGGTTGATCTCGAGAAGCGAGGCGTCGAGCTCGACGTAGGCCGTGTACAACGCCTTGAGAAAGGTAACGGCATCGCCGATCTTCTCGGTAGGAATACCGAGGCGGAAGGCCAGCTCGCGGGCCTGGAAGTCTCCAAGCCCGAGTGCCGGGTCGATGGTGACGCGGAAGATCTTCTCGGGACTCTCCTCGGCGACCTTCTCGATCTCCATTCCGCCTTCCGTGCTTGCCATCATCACGAGTCGGCCGACGCTGCGGTCGAGTAACACGCTCAGGTAGAGCTCGCGTGCGATGTCGCAGCCCTCTTCGATGAGCACCTTGCTCACCTCGCGTCCGGAGGCACCCGTCTGCCTGGTGACCAGGAGATTGCCGAGAATCGCCCCGGCGACCTCACCGGCTTGCTCCGGCGACTTGACGAGCTGAACTCCGCCCTGCTTGTCGTGCTTGGGCAGACCTTCCTTTGCGAGGTTGGCTTCGAACACCTCCGCCGCCTCCGCCGCGTTCGCCACCAGTGCGCCCGCCCCGCGGCCGCCGGCGTGGATCTGTGACTTCACCACCACCACCGGCGTCCCCAGCTCGCGCGCCGCCGCTACCGCGTCGTCCGCACTCTCCACCATTTTTCCGCGCGGCACGCGCACGCCGAACTTGCCCAGCAGCCCTTTGGCCTGAAACTCGTGTAGGTTCATTCGCCTCCTCTCCTAATTGCCGAGAATCTTGTCCAGCGCCGCCACGAGGTCCTGCACGTGAGATGCAGATTCGTCGAGGGCCTTCTTCTCGTCGTCCGTGAGATCGAACTCGATGACCTCTTCCACGCCGCCGGCGCCGATACGGGCCGGAACGCCGAGATAAAATCCCGAGTAACCGTACTCGCCCTCGAGGTAAGCCGCGCAGGGCAGGATCTCGCCTTTGTCTTTGAGAAAGGACTCGGCCATGCGGATCGCGGCGGTTGCCGGCGAGTAGTAGGCCGAGCCGGTCTTGAGAAGCGCGACGACCTCACCGCCCGCCTTGCGGGTGCGGGTCTCGATCTCGAGCAGGCGCTCCTCGGAGATGAACTTGAGAACCGGTGCGCCGCCGACCGTGCACGACGAGCGAATCGGCACCATGTCGTCGCCGTGGCCGCCGAGCACCATCGCCTGCACCGACTCGACCGACACGCCGAGCTCCATGGCCACGAAGCTCCGGTAACGTGCAGAATCGAGCACGCCGGCCATGCCGACCAGACGCTCCTTGGGGAAGCCCGTCTCGCGCCGGGCCAGCGTGACCATGGCGTCCAGCGGATTCGAAACGATAATGAGGAAGGTGTCGGGGGCGTTCTCGCGGATCCCGGCCGAAACCTCCGTCATGATCTTCGAGTTGACCGAGAGTAGATCAT
The DNA here is from genome assembly GCA_003354045.1 of bacterium. GTDB lineage: Bacteria > Desulfobacterota > Binatia > UBA1149 > CAITLU01 > PIVZ01. Next base: position 1,159 of record PIVZ01000539.1, on the reverse strand, counting down.
CGCGGCTCATGCCGGGCTTGCGCGCAAGGCCAGCGGTCACGATGGTTACGTCGGCGCCCTGGATGTCTTTGTAGTCGTTGGTGCCCGTTATCGTTGCGTCGAAGGGCTCGATCGGTCCACCTTCGGTCAGATCGAGGGCCTTGCCCTGCGGCAACCCCTCGACCACGTCAAAGAGAACCACGTCTCCCAGGCCGCGAATCGCGGCGATATGAGCCATCGTTCCACCGATGTTTCCGGCGCCTATGAGCGCGATCTTCTTTCGTGCCATTTTGGTACCCTCCCTGCAGATTCTCACATGTTGGCGATCACGGCCGCGGTGGTGCCGGGGTGACAACCTCAGGTTGCCGCCGACTCATGCCTGGCCGGATCGTAGGTTACCGTCATCGATATTCGCCTCGCCTTGAAGCGCTCGTAGTTGCTCGTGTTTCCACACAACCGTGAAGTAGACGGGGCTGGTCAGGGTGATCGACTTGTGCGTCCCGCAAGAGAACGCACCGGGCAAATAACCGCGTCGGCGCAAGCTACCCAACACGATGCGCCGAGTCAAAAGACTAGAAGCGACGCTTACTTCGGCTAAACAACAGCTGAAGAATCGCTTATCCGCTGGCCTTGCCCGACCGGCGGTGGCCTTGGCCGACCAGAGCGCAGCCGCTCCCGGCACAGGCCGACCGTCAAACTCAGTTGCCGGCTTCAGCACAGCCTCCCTCCGGGAGTTGGTCAAATGCAATGCACGAGCGCGGCCTCGCGCACCGACTTGACTGTCGGCGCCCGTCCGTGACAGTTCCTCGGGCATGCGAATGCTCCACACGATGTTGCGGGTGGCCGACCTCGACCGATCTCTGGCGTTTTACTGCGATGGGCTCGGCATGAAGCTCAGGCGGAAAATGGATTTCCCGGAGGGGCAGTTCACTCTGGTCTTCATCGGCTACGGAGAGGGCCACGAGATCGAGCTCACCTACAACTACGGCAAGAGCGACTACGAGCTCGGAGATGGCTTTGGCCACATCGCAGTTGGCGTTGACGACATACACGCCACCTGTGACGAGCTACGCGCCAAGGGCATTGCGATCAAACGCGAGCCCGGGGCTATGAAGCACGGCATGGCGGTAATCGCCTTCGTCGAAGACCCCGACGGCTACGCCATCGAGCTGATCGAAAA
>PIVZ01001126.1 GCA_003354045.1 bacterium | reverse complement strand
CTTTGTCGGCTGCCTGGGGCCGCCGAGGGGCAGGGGGCATCGGAATTGCCACACACACGCGGGTCGCTGCGGTCTCGGCGGGGCGCGATCGGCCTCCCCGCTCAGCCTTCTCCCCGTCGGCGCGCGTGGCCGAGAATTGGCGAAATCATCGCTCATAACGTACATGACTGAGCCCTCGGGAGCGCGGCATTGGCGAACGGCAGCCGGACGAGAGCCACAATCCGAAACGAGCAAAGGAGCCCACAAAGGCTATGAGTGAGAGAATTCTGGCAACACTGGACGGAAACGAGGCCGTGACCTCGACCGCATTCCGCGTCAATGAAGTGTGCGCCATCTACCCGATTACCCCCGCCTCGACGATGGGCGAGTTAGCCGACGAATGGTCGGCCAAGAGCCAGCGCAACATCTGGAGCACGATTCCCGATGTAGTCGAGCTGCAGTCGGAAGCCGGCGCGGCGGCGGCGGCGCACGGAAGCCTGCAGGCGGGCGCGCTGACCACCACCTTCACGGCCTCTCAGGGCCTGCTGCTGATGATCCCGAGCCTTTACAAGATTGCCGGCGAGCTCAGTTCGTTCTGCATGCACGTGGCCGCCCGCACGCTGGCCACGCACGCGCTCTCGATCTTCGGCGATCACTCGGACGTCATGGCGTGCCGGCAGATCGGCATGGCCCTGCTCGCCTCCGGCTCGGTGCAGGAGGCACACGACATGGCCTGCATCGGCCATGCAGCCACGCTCGAGGCACGCGTGCCGTTCATTCATTTCTTCGACGGTTTCCGCACCTCGCACGAGGTTGCAAAGATCGAGCTGCTCTCCGACGCGGATCTCGCCCACATGATGAACGACGAGCTGATCGCCGCTCATCGCGGTAGGGCGCTTACGCCCGACAAGCCGGTG
>PIVZ01001125.1 GCA_003354045.1 bacterium | reverse complement strand
AAAGGCCTGATCAAGCGAAACCGTAGGTAGTGTGCCGACCTTGCGATTAAGGGGTGCTCAATTGTAACCGTCGCTTAGTAGGTACTAATCAGTTCCGGCTCGATCTCGGCCATAGGCGTCGGCTGCTTTCCTGAATACGTAAGAAGAATACGGCGGGCCGTCGATTTGCCCAGGCTATGCCAGCTAATTCGAGGAGACGACGTCAATAGAGAAAAACGAACAAGAAAACCAATCGGAAACTTTAGTCATTCAAACTCATGAGCGACTGCCCGCGGACCGGCCTTGTGGACGCCCCCATGCATTCGTAATACGGTGCCCGCTGTGTCGGATTTCAATCTATTCTCTGCAAATCCCCTCGACCGCGCCTTCGTGCAACGACGCGACCCCGACTGGTTGGCCGCCAGGCTGGAGGACCCGCAGAGCCGCTTCCTGCCCCTGTGGCAATTGAAGGTACTAGTAAGAAAGGACGACGGTGCCCTGGCATGGGCTCGTGGTGCCGTGCGAGCCTCGATGGACGAGGAAGTTGGTGTGGCGCTGATGGGGGTGCGCGGCGATGTCGCTCACTTTGCGGTAGACATATCGCCAGTGGCCGACCCGGAGGAAACGCTCGGATTTGGCCGGGCGGCCTCCTTCGAGGACGTGAGGTTGGCGGCCATGCAGATGCCTGCCGAAGAGGCGGGCATGGTTGCCCAAGCCCGTGCGCTCATCGATTGGCATTCCAATCATCGCTTTTGTGCCTGCTGTGGCGCGCCGACCAAATCGGCCAGCGGCGGCGCCATGCGGGTCTGTTCGCATTGCAAGGTCGAGCACTTCCCGCGCGTGAACCCGGTGGCCATCATGGTGGTCGTGCGCGAAGACCGATGCTGGCTCGGCCGGCAGAACGGTTGGCCCGAGGTCA
>PIVZ01001124.1 GCA_003354045.1 bacterium | reverse complement strand
GTTCTGTTCGACCGGCTTCTGGATCGTCTCCCGCGTATCCTTCTCGTTGTCGTAGAGCGACCAGCCGACGCGATAGGTGGTTCCCTCACCACCGAGACCGTACTGCTCCGACAGGTTGGTGAACGTGATCTCGTTCTCCGCCAGCTCGAACCCGGCGAGCGGATTGGTGCCGGTGATCCCGAAGCGTCCGCACTTCTCCTGGCGCTGGAGAAGAACATCGAGGAAGTACTGCTCCTGGGCGGGATCGCTCAGCTCGCCGGTCTTGACGATCGCCGCCAGCTCCTCGGGAGTGAACCGCATGAGGATCTTGGCGGCCCAGAAGGCGTCGCGCGGCGTCATGCGGACGAAGGCGGGATTCGGATAATCGTTCTTCCACTCCTCCGCGTCGAATGCATCCCCCTCCCAGCGACCGACCGACTCGTACTCGGGAAAGCGGGGCCACTTGACCTTCCGGTACTTCGGCACATACAGGCCGAGACCGAGGGCGTTCTTCCGCATCAGGCCGAGATCCATCCAGTAGTGGAAGCTCAGGTTGGGGAGTTGCAGATCGATCGAGCCGGAGCCGAAGGTGGAGCCGAAGTCCATCAGGTAGTGACGGAGATAGTGCCGGCCATCCTGCTCGACGTACACACTCTGCGTGTTCTGTGCCCGCGTGTCGTCGTGATTGAGCCAGGCAGCCAGGAGCCGTAGACCGCGCAGCTCCCGCCGCTGCTCGTGCAGGATAATGTCGTTCGGGTCATCCGTGCGCGTCTTGTGGTAACGGAAAGGTCCGCGGGGGATGCCCGGAAAGTACTTGCTGGCGGTGATCCGGACCCGCCCGTCCTCCAGACGTGGTATGCGCCTCAGCAGTCGCGTGAGTCGCTCCGGCGTCAACGGCACCTCGTCGCCGAACTGGTCCGCC
>PIVZ01000538.1 GCA_003354045.1 bacterium | reverse complement strand
CGCAAAGCTCTCATGTAATTGAACCCTCCTCTTGGCGCGGCATTCTCGCCGCCGCCCGCCTGCTTCGCCTGGCCTCCCCCGTGTCGAGTCGTCGCTTCCTCAGATGAGTGTTTTTTCTATGTTTCCGGAAACTTGCGCCTCTCCATTCCACGCCTGGGTACTCTTATACGAAATTCTTACACTGAGTGCAAGTGTGCACTTGGAGCAACTTGCGTGGTGGTCGCCTCGAGCAGGCTCTCGGCACAGGTGTCGGTGATACACCCCGCGGACACGCGGCAACGCCACAACCTTCGCGTGAGGTGATGGCCCCGGCATCACAGGCCTCTGCTCGTACTCGAGGGGAGGAAGCGAGCTCGAGAATGGTGCCGGCGTCGTGACGCCTGCGCACAGAAACTTGACAAGGCCGGCGGCAGGCATGCTATGTATAGGAATAATTATTATTCCGGGTCTGGGTTTGCGGCACTTGGCCCCGTGGAGGATCTACCATGGGAATTCAGCAGTGCCGCTCCGCGGGCTCGCTCTCCGCGGCCCTTCTCCTCGTAAGCACCACCATTTACGCAACCGCCGAGGCACAAGTCTCGGCCGACGATGCGGGTTGCCTGAACACCGTCAACAAGTTCGCGCAAAAGCTGGTGGATACCCAGTTCAAGGAGATCGATTCGTGCGTAAAGCTCGCCTCCAAGGAGTCGCTCGCGGCCGAGGGGCCGACTCCGAGCCAGTGCATTCAGAATGACGTTAACGGCAAAGTACTCTCGGCGTTCGTCAAGCTACAGGGCAAAGATGAAGACGCGTGCGCAAGCACCCCGAGCTTCGGTTATGTGGGCCCCAACGGAGGGAACGATGCCGTATTGCTCGCGCACATCCACGTGCCGGTGATCTTCGGCAACGATCTCGACACTGCGATCCTTACGCGCGCCGCCGACCCCGATGGCGCGAAATGCCAGGGCAAGCTCACGAAGAGTACCCGCAAAGGAGTTGCGGCGCTGCTCAAGGGGTTCAACAAGTGCAAGAAGGGTGGGCTGAAGGATGGAAGCATCGTCGATCAGTCTACGCTCGAACCTTGCTTCGACCCCAGTGGAAAGAAAGCTGATAAGGCGCTCACGAAGATCGCTAACACTGTCCTCGACAAGTGCGCGGACACGCTGGACCTGGACACCGTGTTTCCGGGCGACTGCACCAGCGCGAGCAACTTCGCGGCCTGCCTTGCTCGCAGCGTGACGTGCACATCGTGCTTGATGACCAACGCAATCGACAGCTTGGCCCTCGACTGTGATCTACAGGACAATGCGGCCGCCGATCTCAGTTGCGTCGAGCCGCCGGCGGGTGACTTCATCCCCGCGGGCTTCGATTGCTTCGAGACCGCGACGGACTGCGGCGGAGCGTCGATCGAGTTCGGCGGCGGGTCGAACAATCCTCCCATACCGGCCGACTTCTTCGGGCTCGGCTCTCAGCCTTTCGAAGGCGTTGTCGAACTGGGCGGGGCTGGCGACCCGGCCTTCCCCGACACCATCATCGAGCGGCTCGGCGGCATGGCCTTTGACGGCCATTTCCCACAGACGGCAACGACCGACATCCAAATAGTGCAGCTCGACCTCGTGAGCTGCCAGCCCATAACCATACAGGGCGGCAGCGGACCCGAGCAGTGGATGGTCCAGGTGCAGGCGGGGCCGGGGGACGCGACGGGGCAGCTGGATGCCAGCAAGACACATGCGAACGGCGGCACATTCACCTCACAGATGGTCGTACAGCCGGTCTTCAACTTCTTCCGCGTGGACCTTGGCACGGCAACCATCAACGGCGCGGATCTCGGCAGCTTCCCCCTCGTAAGCGACACCCCGACGCCGTGGGCGAAGAGCGACCCAGGGCTCACATCGGGCGTTGCTCCCTGCGACACGAGCGCGTTCTTCCCCGGCATGCTGGACGACGGCGGCCGAATTCCATGCTGCGAGGAGCCCGCGTACGACGCCGGTGCGCCTTTCCCGGATGGTCATAAGCACGTCGTCAAGCCGCACGGGTGCATCGGCGACTGCATGCGCATTCCCGCCGGAGACGACTGCTGGAGCACGGAGTGCGGAACCACAAAGTTCACGTTCTGCGAGAACCCGATACCGGCGGATTTCTTCGATCCAGGCTCCGATCCGTTCGACGGCGACTTAGGCCTGGGGGGGTCGGTCTCGGGTGCGGACACTCTCGTCGAGCGTCTCGGCGATCTCGACTTGAGCGGTCTTGCACCGACAGCCGCCACCGTACCGATCCAACTCGTGGAGCTGAGCCTGCAAAGCTGCGCCCCGATCACAGTAACCTTCGGCGGGGGATCGCCTGAAGACTGGGACGTCGATGTGGACCTGAGCGGCGCTTCGGTGCCCAACGGGGCGCTCGATGTCACGCGCACGCATGATAACGGTGGAACGTTCTCGTCGGAATTCAACGTCCATCCGATCTTCACCTTCACGCGCCAGGCAGACGGCCAGACGCGGGTGCTCGACGCGGTGAATGATCTCGGCATCGGACCGTTCCTGCTCGAATCGATCGGCTCGGTACCCTGGGTGAACGATCTCGATCCGACCACGGGCGCATCGACGTGCTCGACTGACTTCCACCCGGGCGTAGACCAGAACCACGAGACGACGGACACTCAGTGCTGCCGCCCGACCGGACACGCCACCCCTGGTCAGCCAGGCCACATTCACGTGACGGGCCCGCCGAACTGCTCGGCCTGTCCGACCGGCGCCTGCTGCACGCCGGGCGCGCTGATCGGGACTTGCTCGGAAACGACGTCAGGCACCTGCGGAGGTGACTACTTCGGCGACGGCACCACGTGCACGGATTCCGACGGCGACAACATCCCGGATGCGATGGAAGTGAACGAGTGCAACTCCTGCTTCGCCGGCGACACCTGCCGCTTCCCGACGAACCCCAACGACCCGGATACCGACGGCGACGGCATCGACGACGACGTAGAGATTGCAGGTGGCAGTGACCCCTGCGATCCACTGGATCCCTGAGTTTTTGAGCCGAGCGCGCTTAGCAGCCCGTTGAAAAACCCACTCCCGTCGCCATGTACCGACCTCCGGGGTTCTTCAACGGACTGCTAGCCGTTGGGAGATAGGCCGAAGAGCGACATTAGCAGCACGACCACGAGTATCTGGACCAACCAGCCGATCACGCACACGCCCACTGCCCGGCCGGTGCTCGTGTAGTCAAGAGCTTGACGCACGGCCACCACCATCGACACCAACATCCACACGGCGACGACACCGAAGACAAGCGGCCTGAGCAACGGAATCACGCCTAGCACACGGATGATGCCAGGCGAGGCAGCAAAACCGAGCGTGCGCAGCAACTCACCGTGATCGGCGCTAGTCCCCGCCTCCGGCAGCAGGCGCGTACCGATGAAGTAGATGATGTAGGCCCACACGTACCAGCCGATGAGGGCGGCCACCGTGCCGCCGATGATGCCCGCAATCCCTCCCGCTCCTATGCTGCCAACCCCGGCCGCGACCGCCGAAAGCACCACAACCGTGGTCGCCTGGCCGGTCGCCGTGGTATCGGCCTCCACCTCCTCATAGAGGTTCACATCGAGCCGAGCCGCGCGAACCATGCGTTCCTGTAAACTCGCCATCGTTACCTCCCAGGTTGGCTGGTCAGTGCATGCACTCCACGCCGCGAGTGTAGACGGCCCCAGACGATTCCGTCAAATGCGCCGG
>PIVZ01001123.1 GCA_003354045.1 bacterium | reverse complement strand
CCGATACGTGGCTACAGCTTCGTCACTCCGACTGAGGTCGAGGAATGCATGGGCACGCGTCGTCAGAAAACAGGCGAGTTCTTCGCGTGGCGATAGCGACTTCAGGAAGTAACCCGTCCGCCGCTCGGCATCCGTCATCTTCCGCGGCCATGTCTCGTAGTATTCGTCTGGCTCGCTGAGGAAGCCGCGGCTGGTGCCCTCTATGTTGAAGCGTTGGCCCGTCTTGGGGTCCTCCCAACGGAGGAAGAGATGTTCGGGGCCTTCGACTAGCTTGAGCGGGTAGCCGAGCCGCCGGCCGATCGCCACATAGAGCACCGGCATCGAGCAGCACGTGCCGCCCTCGCCGTCGACCAGGCCGTGCAGAAAGAGGTCCTGCGATCGCGTGAAGTCCACGTCGCGGATGCGCGTCGGGTTGTACTTCACGCCGAGATCGAGCTGCAAGACGGTGCTCATCGCCTCCAAACGGAAGCGCCCGATGGAGTTCTCGTAATACTCCGGCCGGCGGTGGAAGTCGGGCTCGTACTGCTTCGTCTCACTACGAACCCGGTCCGCCCAGCGATCGAGCGTGGCGAGGACAGCCGACGTGTCCAGTTGGTCGGACCCCGGCAGGCCGACCGCACAGGCGAGGTTCACTTCGGCGATGTCGAATTCGGCGAGCTGAGCGTCGGACATCTTCGCGAGGCGATCGAGTCGAAGGGCGGTCTTCGTGGCGCCCGGATTGTCGTCGTCACCTGCGAGGACGGCCGGAGACTGTACGGCGCACGCGATCAGTACGATCAGAGCGTAGCGCCGGGCTTGTCGGGAGTATCGGGACCGGCCTCTCGCCTTGACACAGCGTCGCGGTTGCGGTGCGGTTGAGTCAGTGCCTCGGGGTCGGACTCCATTCATCGTATCAGGCTCCTT
>PIVZ01001122.1 GCA_003354045.1 bacterium | reverse complement strand
ACCTTTGGTGACCTGTTGCCCCTCCGCAAAGTGAATGGATTCGATGGTCTCGGTGACGTTGGCCGTGATGTCGACCGCATCGCGCGCGTGGGCCGTTCCCAGCGCCTCTATTCGCTCCTCAAAGGGAGCGACGTGCACAGCGGCGACGGTCACGGGCGTGAGGGGAGCGCTCGGCGTGGCAGCCTTCTGCTCGCTCGGGTTGCAGGGGGGCGACCTTCCGGAATTGCAGGTCGTGTGATTGAAGTGCTTGAGAGCCTCCATTTGCCGCCTGTGGTCGAGGCGCTTTGCGAGGAGGCAATTAAGGACCCCGATGGAGCGGTCGCGAAGATCTGCATTAGACGGGGCCTGCGGCCCTCTACCCACGACCGATGCTGCCTGTTTCTCTTCGTCACTCGCCAATTCGACGGCTACTTCAATGAGGACTTCGAGTTCCAGGGGCTTTCCCGTGCGTACGACCATGCCGCCGACGCCGTTCGGGCCCACGTGATGGAGGTAGTGCGTTCGGGTGATCGCCGCTGCCAGGGGTTCTTTGGGGGGCGCAAGGGGTGGCAGGAGTGTACGGACCAGGAAATTGCCCTGGCCATCGAGTCGGCCGTACGCCATCGCGACTGGTCACGTCTGTTCCAGGCGTTTCTGGAGTTGCCCGTACGTCTGGGGCTACCGGCACTGGAGCGGTTGCGAGAATCGGGCTGGGAACCGGAGGACGCGCGCGCGAGCAACCTCTACCAACAGGCCTTGGCCGACACGGCGGGAAAACCCGCGCCGCCCGCCGGAGTAAACTCCGGGTTCGATCGCTGGCTCAAAGAAGGCCTCACCGGGGAGTTGGTGTCGGTTGGCGAGGAGGAGTTGCTGGAACGTCTGCAGAAGGCGTCTCCACTCGAGGGGGTGGCGATCGTGTCGGCTC
>PIVZ01001121.1 GCA_003354045.1 bacterium | reverse complement strand
GCCCTCGACCTGCGCCACATCCAGTTCCAGCTCACCGGCCACCTCGTCGGCGGTCACCGGTCCGCTGCCGGAACGGAAGCGGTCAGCCAGGACGCCTGCCAGCTTGACCGCCAGATAGGCCGGCGTCAGCGGCTGTCCCAGATGTCGCAAGATCTCCCGCTGCCGGATCTGATTGAAATGATGTAACGCATAGGTGAGCTCGGCCCCCGCCAGGGTGATCAGCCAGGTCACGTAGACATAGAGGAGGAAGACCGGAATTGTGCCGCGTGTACCGTAGATGTTCCGGTAGGTAACGTTTGTCACCACGTACAAGCACAGGAACGACTTGGCGACTTCCCAGAACGCCGAGGCGACGATGGCGCCGATCACGGCCGGAACGATCCGCACCCGGGTGAAGGGCATCTTGAGATAAAGGATGAAGAAGGCGAAGGTCGAGAACGCAAAGGGGAAGAGAAACGTGAGCGCCCACTGGGAGAGCGAGAACTGCAACCAGTGACGCTCGGCCAGCGCCTCGACGATGGCCGAGCGCATGTACATCGACAGACCGAGGAAGAGCGGCGCGACGGTCAATACGAGCCAGAAGACGGTGACCTTGGCGAACATGGCGCGCCGCCGGCGCACGCCGAAGATATCGTTGAAGACGGTCTCGATACTGAGGAGGAGCGAGATGGAGAAGAAAGCCAGCACCACCACGCTGGTGACCGAGGCGAGTACATTGGCGCTATCGAGCGATTGCTGGATACTGTTGAACGTGTAGTCGATGAACGAGTCGATCTCATCGACGTTCTCGGGCGGCAGGACGCCGATGGTCAGGCCGATGATGAACTCGCGGCCGTCGTCGATCCAGCGCTCGAGCGAACCGAGCGCGCGGGAGACGAACAGGAACAGCGCGGTAAGCGGGATCA
>PIVZ01001120.1 GCA_003354045.1 bacterium | reverse complement strand
GCACTTTGGGTCGCGGTACGCGGTACGGGCTCCGGAGTGCCCGAGCAGAATCGTCACAAGATCTTCGATCTCTTCTTCACGACCAAGAAGACCGGCACCGGCTTCGGGCTTGCCACCGTCAAGAAGATCGTCGAAAGGCACGGCGGCACGGTCACCGTGGAGAACTGTGCCGATAGCGGCGCGTCTTTCCTGGTCAAAATTCCGACGGACTAGACAAGACCGAACTTGTCTAGACGGTAGCGTAGGGTGTCCGAGGATATTCCCAGTAGCTTTGCCGTCTTCTTGCGGTTGCGGCCGGTAAACTCGAAAGCCTGACGGATCAGCGCCGCTTCGAACTCCTCGAGCGGCAGCGGGCCATGCGAGAAGTCCATGCGCAGGTCATCTATGGAAGCCACCGCCCCTGTTCCGCCGCTGGCCACGGTCTCGGAGAGCGAGAACATCTTGATCTCACCCACATCGATGGTCCCGGCGCCGCCAAGCACCACGGCACGCTCCATGACGTGGGCAAGCTCGCGAACGTTTCCCGGCCAGTCGTACTCCACCAACGCCGCTTGCGCACGATCACCGAGCACCGGCACCGGCACACCATATTCGGCGGCATGCATTCCGAGAAAATGCTCTGCAAGCTGGAGAACGTCTTCACCACGCCCGCGCAGCGGCGGACACTTGATCCGAAATACATTGACGCGGTGGTAGAGGTCTTCCAGGAAACGTCCTTCGCGCACGGCCTCTTGTATATCCAGGGGAGTTGCCGTGACCACCGAGCAACGCATCGGCCGCTGCGGCGTACTGCCGAGGCGCCGAAGGGTGCGCTCGTCGATCACCTTGAGCAGCTTGGCCTGCAAGTCGGGCCCCATGCGACCTATCTCGTCGAGGAAGATCGTACCCGCCTCGGCAGCCTCGAA
>PIVZ01001119.1 GCA_003354045.1 bacterium | reverse complement strand
CGGATGGCCCCCGAGGGTGGAGAGGGCAGCGGCGAGACCGCAACCGAGCCCGGCCACTTCATCAAGGAGATCATCGACGAGCACAATCGGACGGGGCGCTTCGACGGACATGTGCATACGCGGTTTCCGCCGGAGCTCAACGGCCGCCTGCACGTCGGTCACGCCAAGGCGATCCTGGTCAACTGGGACATGGCGCAGGAGTACGGCGGCAAGTTCAACCTGCGCTTCGACGACACGAATCCGGAGACGGAGGACGTGATGCACGTCGAGGCGATCAAGGAGGACATCGCCTGGCTCGGCTGCGACTGGGAGGACCGCCTCTTCCACGCCTCGGACTACTTCCAGCAGATGTACGACTTTGCCGAGAAGCTCATCGAGGCAGGCAAAGCCTACGTCGACGACCAGAGCGAGGAAGAGATTCGCACAACTCGCGGAACGGTGAAGGAGCCGGGGACACCGAGCCCGTACCGTGACCGCAGCGTCGAGGAGAACCTCGACCTGTTCCGCCGCATGAAGGCGGGGGAGTTCGAAGACGGCACCCATGTGCTGCGCGCGAAGATCGACATGGCGGCGGGCAACATGAAGCTGCGCGACCCGCTGATCTACCGCATCCGCCACGCGCATCACTGGCGGACGGGCGACGAGTGGTGCATCTACCCGTTCTACGATTGGGCTCACGGCCTCGAGGACAGCATCGAGGGGGTCACCCACTCGCTCTGCTCGATCGAGTTCGAGAACCACCGGCCGCTCTACGACTGGTATCTGGATACGCTGGACGTCTTCCACCCGCAGCAGATCGAGTTCGCGCGGATGAACCTGACCGACACGGTCATGAGCAAGCGCACGCGGGCGCGGCTCGTGGACGAGGGCCATGTTTCGGGCTAGGACGACCCGCGCATGCCGAC
>PIVZ01000034.1 GCA_003354045.1 bacterium | reverse complement strand
GCCAAGGCCGCCTCCGATGACGACCGGCGCGCGGATCTGATCCTCTGCCTACTGCTGGTCGTGTTTGCGCTTTCCTCCGTTACCTTCGCCTTCGTCTTCCCGGCCGTGCTCCTTTACCGCTACTGGGGCCGATGGCCGACACGTCTTGCCGAGTGGGTGCGGCCGCTGTTGCCGGCAGCCGTATTCTCGCTTGCTTATGTCTTCTTCTTGAGGCCGCAGGCGGGGGAAGGCCGTATCGTAAAGTACTGGTCGCATCACTTCGCCAACAGCGTTGAGAACCTGATTTTCCTTGCCGCCGACGCGAAGGTCTCGATCGACAGCTTCTTCTCACCGGGTTGGGTCGTGGCGCTGGCTTGCTACTTCGTCTTGCTGCCTGCGATCTCGATCTACCGGAGAGACCGGGTGTGGGTGCTGCTCGTCTTTCCTTTTGCCGTCCAGGCCGCGATGTCGGCACTCGGGCTCTACCCGTTGTTCAGCCGCGTTTCCTATTATCTATACGGCTTGATGACGATCGGCTTCGGCTACGTTGTAGGGGCCGTGCCCGCCCTTGTGTCGATTCGCAGACGCGGACTCAGACCTGTTCTGGAGATCACGGTACTCGCATTGCTCATGAGCGGCGTTTGGCTATCGGGACGGCTAGAGGCCCACGTGAAGCAAGGTATGAGCTGGCCTGTAGATCAAGGCCGCGAGACGTTCGCCGCGTTGGCAGAGAACTACAGGCCGGGAGACGTCGTAAAGGTCAGCTACGGAGCTCACTACACATTCGAGTTCTACAAACCGGTCGTCTTTGCGGGGGTCGAGGAGTTGCGCGAGCTGCCGCTTTCTTGGAAGACCGCCATAAGGGACAACAACATGACGACTCTTTGCCGGTGGCTCAAATGGACCGGCGGCAAGCTCTCCAGAGGCGACCGCGTGTGGTACGTCTCCGCCCATACGTCCAACGCCCACCGTTATTACCAGGCGCTCTTACACCAGGTCGGAGACGTGCGGGTTGTCGTCGAAGGTCCGCACCAGAGCCTGGTCCGGTTCGACGTCAAGGAGCCCTTGGCGGGGCTGTCCTGTCCCGGCTAGAGCGTGGCCAGCCCTTCTCTTTCACCTACCTGTCGGAAGAGCCGAAAATCAGACCGCTTGACTGACGATCTGCCGAAGGGTCCGGTAGCTCCACGAGAATGACGTCGCTCTCCGCTGGCTCGACTTAACCGCTCGCGAGGATATCTTTGCCATCTGATCGAGACCGCGGGCGGCGGAAGGTCGATGGCGCCCTCGAGTCAACGGCGGGTTTTGAGCCATGCAGCCGGTCTCCGGGAATACCCGGGTGAGAGGAGGTCAACGTGGGTCGCAGAAAGCTTCGGACACGACTATGCGAGATGCTCGGCATCGAGTACCCGATCATCAGCGCGGGAATGGGGCCGAGCCTGATCGGCGAGGCCACGGGCGCACCGGTCGAGTTGGTGGTGGCGGTCTCTGAGGCCGGCGGACTCGGCGTTCTCGGTGGCGCCGGGTATTCGGTGGATGAGTTGCGCGAAAAGGTTCGCGAGATCAAGAAGCTCACCGGCAAGCCCTTCGGCGTGGACCTGCTGCTGCCCGAGGCGATCGTCAGCGGCGGAGACCGGCCCGACCGCCCCGGTGACGAAAAGATCATGCTCCGCGACGTGATCCAGACGCTTCCCGAGGCGCACTACGAGTGGATGATGAAGGTCAAACGAGAGCTCGGCCTTCCCGATTCCGACGCCGAGGTCACTACCCAGAGCACGACGACGAGCCCGCACGCCTCGGTGCGCGTGTGCATCGAGGAGGGCGTGCCGTTGTTCTGCGCCGGTCTCGGCAATCCGGGCTTCATGGTCGAGGCGGCACACGAAGTCGGGATGAAGGTGCTCGGCATTGCCGGCAACGCCAGAAACTCCGGGCGTATCGCCCAGGCTGGCGCCGACCTCGTGGTGGCCCAAGGTCACGAGGGGGGCGGCCATACCGGCCGCGTCGGATCAATGGCCCTGTGGCCGCAGGCCATCGACCTTTGCGCGCCGGTACCGGTACTGGCAGCCGGCGGCGTCGGCGACGGCCGTGGCGTTGCAGCGGCTCTTGCCATGGGCTGCATAGGCGTCTGGGTCGGAACGCGCTTCCTTGCAACCACCGAGGGAGGTGCTCTGCCCGTTCAGAAGCAGGCCATCCTCGACGCCAGCGATGAGGATACGCGCCGATCTTATCTCTACACGGGCAAGACTTCGCGGACCGTCTACAACTCCTTCCACGATCTGTGGGAACAGTCCGGTCTGGAACCGTTGGAGTTTCCGGTGCAGGTCCTCCTGGCCTCCGCCATGGTCGATATGCTCAACCGTGCGGGTAAGAAGGAATACGTCGCTCCCTTCGCCGGCCAAGTCTCCGGTCTGATCCACGAGATCAAACCGGCGGCCGAGGTCCTTGCAGATCTGGTCGAGGAAACCGCCGAGATACTCACGCGAAAGCTACCCGAGAGCGTCTCGGCCGCTTGAGTTGAAGCGAGACGGCCTGCACTTCGCGTGCACGGCTAACACTGCCCACCGCGCGACACGGGTAGACGATTCCTGGGCTGTGTTGACCGCTGGCTGCCGTTGGCTACTGGTTAGCTTCGGCCGTCGATACTACACTTGGAGGGAATCCGAGGGGGCCCGGTCGCACCTGCATCAGATCGATTAGAAAGAGGGAAACAATGTCATCTACAACCTGTATCCGCGCGTCAATAACTCTGGCTGCTCTAGCCTTAACTGTCTGTGCCAACCATGCCTACGCCGAGGTCGAACCGGGCGTGCAGTGCGAGTCGGACAAGCTCAAGGCCGCTGCGAAGTATGGTTCCTGCCGGCTAAAAGCTCACTCCAAGGCGGTAAAGAGCAGTGAGCCAGTAACGGTAGGGAAATGCCGGGACAAGCTGCTGACTGCCTGGAGCAAATCCGAGGCCAAAGGCGGCGTCGATTGCCCTACTCTGGATGACTCCGCCGGGATCGACACCACCACCAGCGATTACACCGATATCGTAGCCCAGACGTTGTCCGGAGCGATCGTTGCGCCAACGTGCACCGATGAGGACGGCGACGGCTACGGGGACGGCTGCGATTTGGGCGTTGACTGCGACGACGCGAATCCTGCCATAAGCCCGGCCGCGATCGAGCGCTGTGATTTTGTAGACAACGATTGCGATAGCGTGACCGACGAAGAGTTCGCAGATAATTGCGGGTGGTACAGCCTCGATGCCGACTTTGACGGCTTCGGCCGCAGCAACGACCGGCGCTGCTTGTGCGCTCCGACGGGTACCTACACTGCCCCACCCGGCGGCCCCTACGACTGTGACGATACGAACTCGGCCGTCTATCCAACTGCCGCGGAGTCTTGCTTGACGGCCTTCGATGACAACTGCGCCGATGGCGCCAACGAGGATGATGCCGTCGCGTGTGCGGTCTTCTTCTACGACGGCGACCGCGACGGCTACGGGCTGAGCGCTTTGAGCCGCTGTCTGTGCAGTCCGGTCACACCTTTCGATACCCAGCTACCGAGCGACGACGACGACGCGAACGCAGCGGTACACTGAAGGGGTCAAGTCGCGGCTTTCGACTTCTCCCGGTGCGATAAGCTCGGTAGCGCCAGGTGCCACAGAAGATAGTTGAACAGCTGAGCCTGTGCTTCGGACGCATGCACTGCGAACGAAAGTGCAACCCCGATTGCGAACAGCGATGCTCGAGAATTGTCCCTCGACAATCCGGTAAGGCTGACCGTTCACGAATGATTTTGCAGTGTAAAGGAGAACGTTGCGCCTTCGTTCACGGCGCCTTCCGCCCACACGCGGCCACCGTGATGTCTCACGATGCGCTCGACCGTAGCCAGCCCGATGCCGGTGCCGTCAAACTCTTTGGCATGGTGTAGCTGCTGGAAAGCACCGAAGATTCGCCCGGCATAGGCCGAGTCGAAACCGATACCGTTGTCGCTGACGTAATAGACAGTAGCATCGCCCTCGACCTTTCGCGCACCGAACTCGATTCGAGACTCTTCGCGCCCCATCGTGAATTTCCAGGCATTGGCCAAAAGGTTCTGCAGCAGCAGAGTGATCAGCCCCTTGTCGCCATCGTCCACCAGCCCGTCTTGCACACGGCACTCCACGGTACGCCCGGAGTCGGATGTCTGGAGCTCCTTGACGACCTCACGCGCGAGCTGGCTCAAGTCAACCTCCGCGCGGGACAAGCCGGTCTTGCCCACACGGGCGAGCTGGAGCAGATCATCGATCATCTGCCCCATGCGACTGGCCCCCTCGCGAATGCGATCGAGATGGGCTCGGGTGTTCTCGTCGAGGGCGGCCGTGACATCCTCTGCCAGGAGCTGCACGAAGCCGTTTATGGTGCGCAGAGGCTGGCGAAGGTCATGCGAGACAGCATAGCTGAATGACTCCATGTCCTTGACGGCTTCCTCCAGTTCGGATGTCCGCGTGTGAATCCGCTCTTCGAGCTCCGCGTTCAGAGAGCGGACCTCCTCCTCCGCGAGCTTGCGCTCGGTTATGTCTATCACCGTGCCCATCAAACTGACCGGTTCGCCAAGCTCGTTACGCGTCACCTCGGCATTCTCTTGCATATAGCGCGTCTCGCCGCTGGGGAGCACCAGGCGATGATCGATGCCACTTACACGTTTGCCTTTAATGATGGCGGCGATCTTGTTCTCGAGTAGCTCTAGATCGTCGGGATGAACCAGCTTCCTGAACCCTTCGTATGTGTGGTCGAATTCATCGTGGCTGAGGCCCAAGAGTGCGTAGGTCTGCTCCGACCAGGACACTTCTCCGGTCTCTAGCTGCCACTGCCAATCGCCCATACCCGCCACGCGCTGCGCGTTGAGCAGGCGGGTCTGGTGCTCACGCAGCCGCTTCTCCGTTCGCTTGCGCGCGCTTATGTCACGGGCAACCCCCAACACCAGTGACTCCCCGCCGATAGTGACCGGGTAGGCTCTTATCTCTGCCATGACGCTGCTGCCATCTTTGCGATGGAAGTCGTATTCGGTTGGCCCGGTCGGCTTGCCGGCTACGCTGGCGGACAGGTTCACGGCGGCGACTGCCAGGTCTTCGGCCGACAGGAGCTGCAGGTCCACAAAGCTGTGGCCGATCATCTCGCTGCGCTGGTAGCCAATGAGCTCTTCGGCTGCACGGTTGCCGTCCAAGAAACGACCGGCAAGGTCTATCACGTAACAGCCGTCGGGTGCGTCCTCGAAAAGGATCTTCAGTCGCGCCTCACTCTCACGAAGGATCTGTTGCGATCGTCTGAGATCTTCATTGGCCTGCAGTATCGCGCCGAGAACGTCTCTGCCTCGGTAAAGCGCTATTACCAGCAGCGACGTTGTGGCCGCCGCGAACATAGCGGTCGGCGTGTCCGGCGGCGACGATAAGCTGCCGGTCACGAAGCGATAGAGCGTGACCGACTGCCAGACCGCCAGTGCGGCTACCGACGCCGGGAGAATCGCCCAGGGAATCCAACGGTCGGTATGTCGCAACAGGTGTATGGCGAGAGCTACCGCTGCCAGCAACAGCAGTACGGTGACGGCAAGTACTATGGAGACAGTCATCGGCCCCGGCGCTACGCCCCTCCGAAACTACTCGGCTTCGTTGCGAGAGCCCAGCATATACCGCCGTGTCGGTGTCAGTCCACCACCGTCTCCGGCTTCGCGACTGCCAGCCGGCTGGCCCACCTTGGCCAGGACTTGCGCAGCGCGATTCAGCAGGCCCGGTCAGGCGAGCGCGATTGCCGGGCGCTGGCGGCCGAAGCCTGTCGCCTGCTCGAAGGCTTCGGCGATCTGCAAGACGCCGAGATCATCTCGGTAACGGCCGACGATTTGTATGCCGACGGGCAGGCCGTCAGCCGTAAAGCCCGCGGGCACCGAGATTGCTGGGCAGAAGGTCGCGGTGATCCAGTAGGCCGATCTCATCCAGGCGATATAGTGCTCCATCGGCACACCGTCGATCTCCTTGGGCCAGTCGATCGCGGCGTCGAAGGGTGGCACCTGGTTGACCGCGCACAAGGTGAACTCGTACTTCTCCTGGAAACACCGCATGCGTTCTATGAGCTCGCTGTGTCCGGCCATCGCTTTGGCCACATCGGCGCCGCTCACGGCGGCTCCGGACTCGAGCTCCCATATCACTTCGGGTTTCATCTGATCGCGAAAATGCTCGATCAGCGGTGCCAGACTATTCGCCACCATCCATGCGCGGATGGTCAGGAATATGTCTTCCGCGCCACTCAAGTCGGGGCATGCGTCTTCGACCATGCAGCCGAGGTCCTCGAAGGTTGCGCGCTGCCCCTCCAGCACAGAGCGAACCGACGGGTCGAGCGGAAGCCCGCCAAGGTCAGGGCACCACGCGACCTTTACGCCGCTCAAGTCGCGCCCGAGTGGTTGCGCGAACGTCGATGGGTCCGAAGGATAGCAGCCGGGATCGCGCGGGTCGGGACCGGCCATCACGCTCAAGAGAAAGGCGGTGTCGGCGACTGAGCGCGCCATGGGTCCCTTGGCTATGAAGCCGACCAGCGGCAACGAGGTTGGCGCCGTTGGAACCAGCCCGACGGTTGGGCGCAAGGCGACTATGTTGTTGAAGTTGGCCGGATTGCGTAGCGAGCCGCCGAGATCACTGCCGTCGGCGATGGCGAGCAGACCGGCAGCCAGTGCCGCTCCCGCCCCGCCGCTCGAACCGCCGGCGCTCTTGGTGGTGTCGTAAGGATTCAGCGTCGTGCCGTACACCTTGTTGTAGGTGTGCGAGCCCAGGCCGAACTCCGGCACATTCGTCTTGCCGATTGCCAGCACGCCGGCCCCGCGCAGCCGCTCTACCAGCACCGTGTCCTCGGCCGGCTCGAAGTTCTTGAATATCAAAGAGCCGAGCGTCTGCGGAAAGCCGACCGCCGCCTCCATGTCCTTGAACGCGAACGGAATACCGTGCAGAGGTCCTGGCATCTCTCCGCGCGCCGCAACCTGGTCGGCTTCATCGGCCAGCGCCAGACAATGATCGTCATCGAGCTTGGCCACGATCGCGTTGATCTTCGGGTTGACCAGCTCGATGCGCTGCAGGCACGCTTGCATGAGCTCGCGCGCCGAGAGCTTGCGCGTGTGAATGAGCGCGGACAGCTCGCGCGCGCTCATGAAGCAGAGATCGGCGGAATCGGCAGTTTCCAGAGACTCGCCTCTTTCTCCGACCTACAACGCGTCGATTACTGCGTTGAAGGTTGCGCTGGGGCGCATCTCTTTTTCCGCCATGGCGGCGTCAGGGTGGTAGTACCCGCCGATATCGACAGGGCTTCCCTGGGCGGCAAGAAGCTCTTCAATGATTTTAGACTCGTTCTCTTCGAGCTCTTTTGCCACCGTGGCAAACCGTGCCTTCAACTCCGCATCCTTGTCCTGTGCCGCCAGTGTCTGCGCCCAGTACAGGGCGAGGTAGAAGGTGCTTCCCCTGTTGTCGATCTCGTTCACCTTGCGGGAGGGATATCTTGCATTCTCGAGATATCTGCTAATTGCCTGATCGAGCGTCTCCGCCAGCAATGCCGCTCTCTCGTTGTCCGCGTTCTCCGCGATCAGCTCGAGGGACGGAACGAGCGCGCAGTACTCGCCGAGGGAATCCCACCTGGTGTGACCCTCTTTGAGGAGCTGCTGAACGTGCTTCGGAGCTGAACCGCCGGCCCCGGTTTCGAACAGCCCGCCGCCTTTCATCAGAGGCACGATGGAGAGCATCCTGGCACTGGTGCCAAGCTCGAGAATCGGGAACAGGTCAGTCAGGTAATCACGAAGAACGTTGCCGGTGACGGAAATCGTGTTCTCTCCCTTGCGGATCCTCTCCAGGGAGAACTTCATCGCATCCGCCGGCCTCATGACGCGAATATCGAGACCGCTTGTGTCGTGATCCGCCAGATACTTCTCGACCTTCTTGAGGATCTCGGTGTCGTGACCTCTGCGCTCGTCCAGCCAGAAAACGGCGGGCTCTCCGGAGGCCTTCGCTCTGGTCACGGCCAGCTTCACCCAGTCACGAATCGGCGCGTCTTTGACCTGGCACATCCTGAATATGTCGTCCGTCTCCACGCTCTGCTCGAGAAGCGTGACTCCTGAATCGTCAACCACACGAATGGTGCCGTTGGCGGGCGCCTCGAAGGTCTTGTCGTGGGAGCCGTACTCTTCCGCCTTCTGGGCCATCAGACCGACGTTGGAAACGCTTCCCATCGTGGACGGGTCGAACTGGCCGTTGGCCTTGGCGTTCTCGAGGATCTCCTTGTAGATGGTCGCGTAACAACGATCGGGCACCATGGCGATACAGTCCTGGAGCTCGTCGTCGTTGTTCCACATCCTGCCGCCGTCACGAACGACATTGGGCATTGATGCGTCAACGATGATGTTGTTTGGCACGTGCAGATTGGTGATGCCTTTTCTCGAATCGACCATGGCCAGCTGAGGCTGCTTCTCGTAAACAGCGGCGATGTCTGCTTCGATCTCGGCCTTCTTGTCGGCAGGCAGCCGGTCGAGTTTCTCGAGAACATCGGTGAGGCCGTTGTTGACGTTCGCGCCGATCTCCTTGAGGGCGTCGGCGTGTTTGTCGAGAGCATCCTTGTAGTAGACCGAGACACAGTGACCGAACATGATGGGATCGGATATCTTCATCATGGTCGCCTTGAGATGCAGCGAGAGCAGCACGCCGTCTTTCTTTGCCGCCTCGATCTGCTCGCCGTAAAACTTACGCAGCGCAGCCACGTGCATCACTGCTGCGTCGATGACCTCGTCCTCCTGCAGCGACAGATTCTCTTTCAGCACGGTCGCCTTGCCGTCGCCGGCGACGAACTCGATCTTCACGTCGCACGCCTTTCCCACGGTGGTGGACGTTTCGCTCTCGAAGAAGTCCCCGCCATCCATGTGGACGACCTGCGCCTTCGACCCGGATTCGGGCCAATCTTGCATCATCCTGTGAGGATGCTTCTGGGCAAACTTCTTCACCGAGGTCGCCGCCCTGCGGTCAGAGTTACCCTCACGCAGCACCGGGTTGACTGCCGAACCGAGAACCGCGGCAAATCTCGCCTGCAGAGTCTTCTCGGCGTCGGTTTTGGGCTCTTCGGGGTAGTCAGGGATGTCATACCCCTTTTCCTGCAGTTCCTTGATCGCGGCTTGCAACTGGGGAATCGAGGCGCTGATATTCGGCAGCTTGATGATATTGGCCTCGGGAGTCAGCGCGAGCTCCCCCAGTTGCGTCAGATAATCGGGAACCTTTTGATCCTCGCTGAGATTGTCGGGAAAGTTGGCGATGATTCTTCCCGAGAGAGAGATGTCCCGTGTTTCAACGTCGATGCCCGAGCCCTTCGTGTATTGCTGAATGATGGGGAGCAGACAGTATGTTGCCAGCGCCGGCGCCTCATCGATTTTTGTCCAGATGATTCTTGATGTACCCATGTCCCGTCCTAGCTGTTGAAGATTGTACCGACCGCGACGCGATCCGACAGGCCAGCCTTTCTGGCGTCGGTAGTTAGCTACGCCGCATTCTGAAGTGGGCGGCCTTGCATAGTCGATTCTCGATGTTTTCGCAAAAGCCTGCTCTCCGTCATGGACGGCAGACAAAGGCTCGGGCAACTACTATCGTGTCGTGCGCGGCGGCCAGTAAGCCGCGCGAGGTCACCAGCTTCACACCGACAAAGTCCATTTCGGAATCAGACGACGTGGTGCCCGGACTCCAGGCGCTCGACGGGCCGTCCGGTAAGATCGAGGTCTACGGGCACGGGAGAGTCGATCTCGATCCGGGTCTGCTCTGCGCGCACTCGTATCAAGCCGTGCGGAGTAGGTGCGGCGCCCTGTGCCCAGGCGAGATCGCCCAGTCGCGGTGCGATCGTTGCCACGGCGAAGCCCGGCTCGGCGGGCTGGATGCCGAGCGTGTAGACAATCAGGTCGCGCGTAGGCGTGCTGCCCCAGCCGTGACAATGTGTGCCGCCCTTCCATAACTCGGGCCAGGTGGTCTCCCCACGTTCGAGTAGCTCGGCCCAGTCACGGCACTGCGAGACGATCTGCTCCGCGCGGCCCGCGCTGGCCAGAGCGTCGTGCACCACGTAGCGGTAAAAAGGCTGCGCCGCGACGATCTGGCCCGTGACGTTCCAGGTCGGATCCGGCGTTCCGGTGACCAGGTAATGGTCGCCGGCGATCTCCATCCATGTCGCGCGTACCAGCCGTGAACGATCCGTGATCGTGTCGAGCACGCGATAGACGCGCGCCTCAGGCACGAGCTTGGCCCAAACCGCCGTGGCGCCCGCGTGCTGACTCATCGGGGGTTGGGCTTCCCCGTCGATCGCGTGGTCTACGTAGCTCCCGCGCGACTCGTCCCAGAACAACTCGAAGGCATCGCGGATCTCGGCGTGAAGGCCACGTGCCCAGGCGGCGCGGCCACCATCGCCCAGCCACTCGCTCATGTCGGCGAACTCGAGCAGGGCACGCGCCCGCTGGGCGTTCAGACACGACGAGGTGTCGGCCAGGTGCAGCGCCGCCCAGTCGATCAGCACCCACTGATCGACGTGACAGACGAGCCCGTGAGCGCCGCGATACGGCAGGAACCAGCGCAGGACGTTTTCCGCGCCAGCCATCATCCCCTGCACCAGATCGCGATCTCCGGTGTAGCGCCACAGGTTCCAGAGCGAGCGGATCCAGTGAAGCGGCCACTCCGGAATCGTTATCGACATGGCCTCGAGATCGCTTCCCGCCGCCATCGGCAGCATCCCGTCCGGTCGCGGAGAGTTGGACATCTGGGCGTGCCAGCGAGCGAGTCCCCAATCGGCGTTGGTCGTCAGATGGACCATCTGGTGTACGACGGCATCCCCCGTCCAGCCCCGTTGCTCGCGGGACGGACAGTCGAGGTAGGCGTCATGCGCATTGACCGCGACGCTACGTTTGCCGACCTCGTAGATGCGCTCGAGCAGCGGATCGCTGCACGCGAATTCCGGGCCCCGGCGAACCGGGTAGAGCCGCTCGCGGACCTGGAAGCCCCGCAGGGTCACCGGCCCGCTTGCGTGGCGGATAGCGAGCAGCGCGTATCGCAGCCCCATCGGATCGAAGCTCTCGAACACGTCGTCATGACCACGTGTGCGATAGCGAAACGTCGCCGAGGATGTCGGGTCGAGCCCGCTTTCGGTCGTCGGCTCCTCGGTCTCGCGGATGGCGAGCTCGATCTCGACACCCGGCGGCGCGTCCACCTCGATTCCGACCAGACCCGCGACGATCTCTCCGAAGTCCAGGAGCACGAGCCGGGTTCCATCCCCGTCTAGCGTCACGGGCAGATCGGGACCGACGTCGAGTGTTGCCAGCGGCGGACGGCGCTCGTCGGCGAGCGCAGCCTCGGGCGGTGGCGCCTTCGCCTCGGCGCTCTCGACGAGCGAAGCGCGAACGATGTGCGAGGTTCGCGTCTCGCCTTCGAGCGCGGGAATCGGCCGCGGGCGGAGCGCGCCGTACGGGTTGGAAGGAGGTGACATCACCCGCGCGTCGCCGCCGACGTAAAGCGGCGCGATCTCGCTGGCCGCCGACCAGTGCGAATCGTCGAAGCCGGGCTCCTGCCATTCCGCCGGAAGTTTCGAAGCGTCCACGTCCTCCTTCGGCATCGGGCTGATACCGCTGCCTGCAAGCGGTCGCCACGCCTCCGAGAGCAGCGCTTGCCACGATGCGTCCGAGCCGAGCCAGCGCTCGGTGCCGAGCGAGAGCTCGAAAGCGACCGCGCCGCGCCGTCCGAGGCCGAGCGAAGAGCGCGCGGGGATCCACCACGGCGTCGGCTCAGCGTAGTAGCGCGCGTGGATCGCGATCGTGTTGTGGCCGCGGCGAAGGTGGGGCGCGAGATCCAACGGATCGTAGTGCAGCTTCGATGGATCGCCTCGCACCGGTCCGCGCGACACCTCAATGCCGTTCACGTACAGGATGTATCGCGAATCCGCGGTGACGCGCGCCGGCGCGCGCTCGGGCACGGCGTCCAGCGAGAACGTGCGTCGTAGGAACACGTGCTCCTCTTCGGTGCCCTGCCCCTCGAACCCGAAGACCTTTGCGTCCCGGGTCAGCTCGGTCGGCGCCCAGATCCAGCGACAATGCCAGCGGCGATGCACGGGCTCGAGATCGGTCAACGACATGGAAACCTCCTCGGTAGAGACGCTCCTTGGAGAATTGGCAGGCCCTCGGTCTGCATGCGAAAGGTCATGCAGCCGTACCGGTCGAGGACGATGCCCACTGGGTTTCCATATCGTCTGCGACGCCAGGCTTTCTGCGCGCCGCAAACATCCGGATGCATCGCGGCGGGGCTAGCTCTCGGACTTGTCTGCCGCAGCGTTCGCGGGAGCGGCGTCCTCGGTAGCGGCTTCGGCGCCGTCGGTAGCAGCCTCCTCGGTAGCGTCGTCGTCGATGATCCCGAACTCCGCGGGCAAGGGTTGTGGCCCGGCCACGATGCCGACTAGATCCGGATCTTCGCCGGGGGCCGCGTCGGAGGGGTCGGTACGCTCGGCCTTGCGCTGCTCGCGCCGTTCGGCCTTGCGCTGCTTGCGCTCCTGGCGCTGCAGTTCCTTACGTCGTTTCTCCATCCTGGGACGTGCTTTCATGTCACCTCCTGACCGTGCCCAAGCGCGCGTCGGCGTGATACGGCTCGAACCGCATCACAGCGGTCGGATGATCGGCCGCGGGCGAGGCAAGCCATGCGGCCGCCCGAAATTCACTCTATCTGTGGCCCACAACCGTGAGCCGCAACCGGTGTCGGCTACCAGCGGTCGCCGCCGCCGCCGCGGCCACCGCCGCCACGGCCACCGCCGCCGCCGCCACCGCGATTCTCGCGCGGCTTGGCCTCGTTCACACGCAGGCTGCGGCCGTCGAGCTCGGTCTGGTCGAGCGCTTCGATGGCTGCCGTGGCGGCCGACTCGTCCATTTCGACGAAGCCGAAGCCCCGCGAGCGGCCCGTTTCGCGGTCGGTCACGACGTTGGCGGAAAGCACCTCGCCGTGCTGACTGAAGAGGTCGCGAAGCCCCTCCTCACTGGTCTGGAACGACAGATTGCCGACATAGATCTTCTTAGACATTGCACTCCGTACCCGAGCTACGGGCGCCAGGCCCGCAAGCTCTTCATTTCTCGATTGAATTCCCGGCTTTCCGGGTGCGCACAGATACTTTCAGGCAGAGCTTCTGTGAGAGCAGGGCTGGGGGCTGATCGTTCGATAGCAGGGTCTGAACCTTCGGTGGGAACAACAGCTGCAACCGTGGCACCATGCCACGCCTGGGGAGGTTAGATCACGTTTCGGGGCGGGACGCGAACCCGCGCTCGCCGCCGCCGTGGCGGCCGGCTTTCCTCAGGTTTTGCGATCCGCCGGGGTCGAGACTCTACGGCGAACAGGTCTGCCATGACCGCTTACCGACTTTCGGACTGCCCGGACCTCGAGCCCGACTGGTAGGAGTCGAGCTCTTCGGCGCTGAAGCCGATGTCGGCGTCGACCATCTCGTCGCGCATGAAGTCCTCTTCCGGGGACTTCGGCTTCAAGGCGCGCGAGAGCAGCATGGTGACGAGCCGATCCAGCAGGCTCTTGCGCTTGAGGCAGGCGCGCTGCGCCAAGCGTAACTGGAAAGCCGTCTTTCGCGTGAACTTGGCCAGCTCGTCCTTCGAAAGCGGTCTGTAGCGCCGAGTCATGCCGTCGCCGTCTCCGCTCGTGCGAGCTTGTTGATCCGCGCGGGCACACCCTTCAAGTGCGGCACTCCCTGCTCCCGGTCGAGGAACTCTTCGTCGTCGGGGCAGATCTGTGCATCGGCATACAGCCAGGCGCCCGACAAACTCTCTGCGCCCTGCTCCATCTCGGGTTTCCACCAGCCGTGCGGCACTCGGATCAGACCGCGGGGCATGTCGTCGCGCACGGCTGTCAGAAGGCGTATCTTACCGTTCTTCGTCTCGACCTCTATCCACTCGCCGTCGGCGACGCCGTATTCGGCGGCATCGGCCTCGTTGATGTACATCTGCGGCTCCGGCTTGCGGCCGCGGAGCTCGGGGATGAAGCGGTGACCCGTCTGGAAGTACTCGTCCTCGCGCACCCCCACGAAAAGCTGCAGCGGGAAGCGCGGATCGGCGGGCGGGTCGTCGCGATAGTAGGGAAGCGGATCGAAGCCCAGATCTTCGAGGATGCTCGATTTGAGTTCCACCTTGCCCGAAGGTGTCGCGAAGCCGCGCTCTTCGTACTTCCGGTAGGCCGGCTCGGGCAGGTAGAGCTCGTACGTCGAACAGAAGGCTTGCCAGTCCATGCCCGTTGCCCGCAGGCGGTCGGTGTAGAGCTCCTCGACTGTCGGCCACGGAAACTGCTCGCCGAAGCCGAAGCGGTGAGCGAGGTCGCGCCAGAACTCATAGACCCCGCGGCACTGCCCCGGCGGGTCCATCGCCTTTTCCGAGGTGCGCACTATGTTCGTCCAGCCGAACCCTTCCATCATGTGCGGCCGCTCGAGCCAGCTATCGCCGGGTAGGATGAAGTCGGCGAGCTGCGCCGTCGGCGTCTTCATGTGCTCGTGCACGACGATCAGGTCCTGGTTCATTATCCCGCGGTGGATGAGCTGCATGTTTGCGTAGCTCATCAGGGGGTTATTCCCGAGCACTACGAAGGCCTTGACCGGGTAGGGCACACCGTCGGCCATCGCGCGGAAGGTCGCCGAGGGGTTGGCCATGTAGCTGCCCATGACGATGTTGGCGTACTCGTGGCCCCACACCCGTTTGGTCGGCTCGGCAAGGGCGGCCGTGCCGCGGTAGGTGAAGACGGGGTGCGTGTCGGACCCGAGCTGCTTGGCCTTCTGCTCTTCGGGAAGCAGGTCGTGTGCTTCGATGACGGTCTCCGGAATGACGTCCGGGTTGTAGCCGGAGAGAATCTCACCGCCGGGTACATCCAGAAACCCACAGATCGCACGCAGCGCTGCATGACAGCGGATGGCCGAGGTGCTGCTACGCTGTTGATCCGTGGCCGGCGTCCACGGGATGACCGAAGGGCCGTTGGTGGCGTACATACGCGCGGCCTTCGCGATCAGCTCGCCGTCACATCCGGTGATCTCGGCTACGCGCTCCAGCGGATACTCCGCCACGCGGGCCGCGAACTCATCGAACCCCACCGTCTGGTTGCGGACGAAGTCCTTGTCGTAGAGCTCCTCCTTGATGATGACGTCAAGCCAGCCAAGGCACATCGCCGCATCGGTGCCGGCCGCGAGCGGCAACCAGAGATCGGCGCGCTCGGCGCTCTCGCTACGGCGCGGGTCGAGGACGATGAGCTTGGCCCCGCGCCGCTGTGCCTTGCGGATTGAATTGTAGATTGGAGTCCAGCTGTGGCGCTTCGGGTTGTGGCCGAACAGCGTGATGCATTTCGCGTTGTCAAAGTCAGGAAACGGGAACCAGCCGTAGACGATCCGGTTTACGGCGGCCGTATTGCCGGCGCACAGTGCTACCCCGCTGATCCAGTTCGGCGAGCCCAGCAGGTTCATGAACCGCCGGCCCGCTCCGCTGTCCGTAGACGTGTTCCACTGGCTCGTCGAGACGGCCAGGGCTTCGGGCCCGTGCTTGTTGACGACGGCCCTGAGCCGCTCGGCGATCTCGCCCATCGCCTCATCCCACGAGACGCGGTGCCACTCGCCCGAACCTCGGTCTCCCTTGCGCTTTAGCGGGTGGAGGACCCGGTCCGGATGTGCGAATCCCTTGGGCGCGTAGATGCCCTTCATGCAGATGTTGTCGCGTAGCAGCGGGTTCGGGTGGGACCTTATCTTGGTCACGCGGCCACAACGCACCTCCGCCCGGAGCTGGCAGGCGATGTCACAGCTCGCGCACAGGACGGTCTTCTCCTGGACCGGTTCGCTCATCGAGCCCACGATAGCTCCCCCGTCAGTGCCTCTTCCGAAAG
>PIVZ01001118.1 GCA_003354045.1 bacterium | reverse complement strand
CCAGGCCGAACTCGCCGCGCCAGCCTTTTCGCGCGACGATGTACGGTGGATTGTCGCACAGGTGGAAGTACCGCTGTGTCAATCCTTCTTCTTTGTCGGTACAGGCGCGGATCACCATTGGCTCGAGCAGCAGAAAGAACATGGCACCACTGCCGGCGAGCCCGAGCAGAATCGGAAGGTCGCAGAGCCACGTGACAAGCAGACCGGTGGCGAGGCTGGCGACAGCAATGATGACGAGGCGCTGTTTGCCGGTGAGTTCTCGATTCAGTCGCATGTCCGACTCCGACGGCGCTTAGCATTGTACGAGAGTGATAGTATCAGAATCACTTACCGATTTCGATGTGCCACACCGCGTGGTCGATCTGCCGTGTTGTGACGCTGACATCCAGGAACTTGGCGATGACGTCGATGTGGGTCAGTGTGTGGTCGGATGGCGCCGTCGTTCTAAACGCTCCGCGGCCGGCTAGTGCCAGTGGCAAGAGCAACTGATCGGCGAGGTGTTCGCCGGCGGGAACGTCGGCTTTGATGTAGACCTGCGCCTCTCGGACGGCCTTGCGGGCTACGTCCTCTGCGCGGACGCCGCGCTGGCCGTAGGCGGTGAAGACTTCGGTTACTTCGGGGCTCTCCACTTCGATGATGACCGCGTTGCCCGGCCCGGGTGATGCGACATCTTCGATATTCAGCGCTTTGGCGGGCAAGTGGAGCTTGCGGTCGATCTCGGCGAGTTCGCGCTCGCCGATGTGGGTGGGCAGGTTCGAGAGCATGGCGGTGGCGCGGCGGGCGGTGATGTCGCCACGGTCGAGCAGCTCGAGGCCTTGCAGTCGGCTTGTCGGTTCGATGGTCACCTCGATGCGGCCGCCGCCTGCGGGGAAGAAGCCGGGTCGGACCAGCTCGGCGGTTGCCGTCGGG
>PIVZ01001117.1 GCA_003354045.1 bacterium | reverse complement strand
GAAGGCCTCCCCGTGGTCGGAGGTGACGACGACGACGGTGTTCTCGAGCAACCCGTCGCTTTGCAGGCGCTTCCAAAGTCCTTGGAACACCCAGTCCGTATACGCCAACTTCTCGTCGTACCGCGCCACCAGGTACGCGACGTCGGCAGGAGGAAGCTCGCCGGTCTCGGGCAACAGCTCCAACTCGTTGTAGGCTTCGCGGTACTTCGTATCGTCGATCAGCTCGGCGACGATCCTCCGGATGCGCGGCGACGCGCCTTCTACCGGGAAGCGATCGCCAAAACCGGCCGGCACGGCGTAGGGCGCGTGCGGCCCCATGTAGTGGAGGTACAAGAAAAACGGTTTCTCGGCCGGCCCACGCTCGTCGAGCCAGCGAAAGACCCTCTCGTTGAGCTCCTCTCCCTCTCGCACGTGGTACAAGCTCGACGTCAGGTGGAACTCGTCGAAACCTTGACCGAATCCCAGCTCCGGTCGCAGCCAGGCCTGCGAGGTAATGGCCGCGGTCCTGTAGCCCTGTTGCTTCAGCGCCTCGGCCAGGGTGAGGAATCCGAGCCCCAGAACGTGGAACTCGTCGACGTCCGGCGTGCTGTAGAGCTTATGGACGGAGGTGTAGTGGGACGAGAACAAGGAAGCGACCGACGGCAGCGTCCAACCGGCCTGAGAGTACGCACGTTCGAAGACCGTAGATCGCTCGGCGAAGGCATCCAGGTGCGGCGTGGTATCGCGGCTGTAGCCGTAGGCGCCCAGATGGTCGGCACGGCAGGCATCGAAGACGATGACGATCGCGTTCTTCTTTGCCTTCGGAGCGCGGCCGTCTCCGAAGCAACCGGCAACGGTCAGAGAACACGTCAGCACCAGAGGCGGGGGCCCAGCTCTCGGCGAGGAGAGCGGCGAAGTTCTCCGCCAACG
>PIVZ01000537.1 GCA_003354045.1 bacterium | reverse complement strand
TCGAAAGGACAACGAGGTATCACTTCAGCGAGAAGAAGCGATGCACATCAGCCGCAACGGCCATTGGTCTGATCCTCCACGAGGGTGGCGAAGTCTTGCGTCTCAGCTGTGACTTTATGTTCGCATGATCTACCGAAGGCAGCAAGTAGCTACTAGGACAATTCTTCCTTCGGGGCTCTGAATCCGTATTGAGCTAACATCCACATTTGAGGAATGCCCATGTGAATTGCCCTACGAGATCTCGATCTCCTCGATCACAGCCTGCACAGCTGCTTCCCTGGCTGCCACTGTCGACGGTGACCTGAATCCGCGCATATCTGGTGACAAGCGCGTGACGCCACCAGGTTTGTTCACCGGGTCGAGGATGATTGAGAGGTCGGCCTGCCGGGTTTCAGGGGTGGCTGATTTGGCCCTGGATCTGTGGTAGAGATTGCTGGCTGCCAGGAAGGACGAAGGCCCAGGGACTCGTACTCCCCGGGCCCTCTTCGTGGTCGTTGAGGTAACAACGACTCCGATTGGATCGAGATTGCCCCGAGACGACCCCGCTGTCCAGTTTCTTCTGGCAGTGGGGGCGCGTGGAAGAGGGCTACCGGCTGTACAACTGCCAGCGGTGCCGGCGGCAGGTCCGGATCTGCACCGGGTGTGACCGAGGCCACGTCTACTGCTTCGACGGCTGCGCCGAGATTGCCCGCCAGGAGTCTCTCCTCCGTGCCGGGCGTCGCTACCAGAAAACCCACCGCGGGGCGATGCATCACGCCGCCCGCCAGCGAGCCTACCGAGACCGGCAATTGCAGAAAGTGACGCATCACGGATTCCCCGAGCTGATGGTGTCTGCCACAGTGCCGCCGACAGAAGATCGTGCCGTGGAATCGGCCACGGTCGGCTTCATCGGAGGGCAGTGGAGTGATTCAGCATCATACGTTGATGCGTTCGGCGGATTCATGGGACACGAGCCTGGACATCACACCGGGATTGATCGAGTTGCTGGTGACCGAGCAGAGGAGGGAGGTGCTGTACGCCCGGCTCCCCACCCCACCGACTCACCCGCGCGCACTGTCGTTCATCCTCGAGGGGCTGGCGCTCTGGAACGGCAAACGGTCGTGTGTTGTGATCTATGCGGACAAGGTTGTGCACCCTTCGCTCGGCTTGGGTCGCGCGGGCGATGAGTGGCCTGGCGACAACCCGCTGGTCGAGTACATGTTCGTCGAGCGCTCGCCACACAGGCGAGAGAGTGGCCGATGATTCCGCCCGAGCTCGCAGGCGAGATCCTGCGCCTCTATCACGCCGAGAAGTGGCGCGTCGGTACGGTCGCCGCTCAGCTCGGCGTGCATCACTCGACAGTGCGGCGGGTGCTGGCCCAGGCAGGGCTCCCCGCCGGCGAGCGTTCCGTGCGTTCCTCGATCGCCGATCCCTTCGTCCCGTTCATCGTCGAGACGCTCGAGAAGTACCCGAAGCTCTGCGCGAGCCGGCTGTACGAGATGGTGAAGGGGCGCGGCTACCCCGGCGGTCCCGATCACTTCCGCGCGATCGTCGCCCGTCATCGACCGCGGTCGCCGGCGGAGGCCTACATGCGGCTGCGCACTCTTGCCGGAGAACAAGCGCAAGTCGACTGGGGGCACTTCGGCAAGCTGGCGATCGGTCAAGCCCTGCGGCCACTGATGGGATTCGTCGTCGTGCTCAGCTACTCGCGTCACATCTTCCTGCGCTTCTACCTCGGCGGCGCGATGGCGAACTTCCTGCGCGGGCACGTGGCGGCCTTCGAGTTCTATGACTCGGTTCCGAGGGTCGTGTTGTACGACAATCTTCGCAGTGCTGTTCTCGAACGGCGTCGTGACGCGATCCGTTTTCACCCCACGTTGCTCGAGCTCGCCGCTCACTACCGCTTCGAACCACGGCCGGTGGCGGTGGCTCGAGGCAACGAAAAGGGACGTGTCGAAAGAGCGATTCGCTTTGTGCGGGATAGCTTCTTCGCGGCCCGTACCTGGAGCGACCTCGATGACCTGAACGCCCAGGCACGGGAGTGGTGTCTGGGACTGGCGGCCGGGCGGCCGTGTCCCGAGGATCGCACGCGCACGGTGCGCGAGGTGTTCGCCGAGGAGAGGCCGCGCATGCTGTCGCTGCCGGAGGCGCCGTTCCCGACTGCGGAGCGCGTCGGCGTACGGGTCGGCAAGACACCGTACGTTCGCTTCGACCTCAACGACTACTCCGTGCCTCACACCCACGTCAGGCGGACGCTGGAGGTGGTCGCCACGCTGGACACCGTCCGCGTCCTAGACCGCAACACGGTGATCGCCGAGCACCAGCGGTGCTGGGACCGCCGGCAGCAGATCGAGAATCCGGCTCACATCGAGGCCCTGGCCGAGTACAAGGGCCAGGCGCGAGAGCATCGCGGCATCGACCGGCTCCACCACGCCGCACCGAACAGCCAGGGGTTGTTCGTCGAGATCGCAAATCGCGGCGGTAACCTCGGCGCCACCACCTCGGGTCTGCTCAGACTGCTCGATCGTTACGGCGCCCGCGCTCTCGACGAGGCGGTTGCCACCGCCCTCGCGCGGAACGCGCCGCATCTCGGCGCCGTACGTCAGATCCTCGACCAGCGCCGCCACGCCAAGGGCAAGCCACCACCCGTGGCGATCTCCCTGCCGGATGATCCTCGCGTGCGAGATCTCGTCGTCAAACCGCACGCACTCACGACCTACGATCAGATCGAGAAGGAGGAGAGCGATGTCCCCGAGTGATGCTGCCGCGTCCCCTGGTTCCCCCCGGGAACGAGCTCGCACGCTGGGTCTGTACGGGCTTCTGGCCCACTGGGATGAGATCGAAGAGGATGGCTGGTTGCCCAGACTCCTCCAGATCGAGGAGGAGGAGCGACGCCGGCGCAGCCTCGAGCG
Source organism: bacterium (assembly GCA_003354045.1). Lineage (GTDB taxonomy): Bacteria > Desulfobacterota > Binatia > UBA1149 > CAITLU01 > PIVZ01. The sequence continues at coordinate 845 of PIVZ01000537.1, read as the reverse complement.
ACGGATCCACAACGCCCGCATCGGGGCTTTCAAGTCGATGGCCGATTTCGACTGGACCTGGCCGAAGAAGATTCATCGACCGACAATCGACGAGTTGTTCCACTTCCAGTTCATCGACGAAGCAGCCAACGTCGTCCTGCTCGGCCCCAACGGCACCGGCAAGACGATGATTGCCAAAAACCTCGCCTATCAAGCGCTGCTCCGCGGCTACACGGTGCGTTTCACCACCGCCAGCGACATGCTCGGCGATCTGGCTGCACAGCAGACCACCGGCTCTCTCAATCGCCGGCTCCGTCGCTACTGCAACCCACAGCTGCTCGTCATTGACGAAGCCGGCTACCTCTCGTACGACAACCGATACGCCGACCTCCTCTTCGAGGTCGTGACCCGTCGCTACGAGCAGCGCTCGGTTGTTGTCACCACGAATAAACCGTTTGCCGAGTGGGGCGAGATCTTCCCGAACGCCGCGTGCGTCGTCACGCTCGTCGATCGCCTGATCCACCGCGCCGAGATCGTCCCGATCGAAGGCGACAGCTACAGGCTCAAGGAGGCAAAGGAGCGTGCATCACGAAAGCGAAAGGCTCGGCCGAAGGCACGCGGCAAGAAGTAGGCGAGTCAGGCGGCAGTGGCGATCTCAGGAAGCGCGGCTTCAACACCAGATCTACGCGGTTCTACTCCACCGGCAACAGCCACACCTGCCTCTGCACCTTCGTGCTGTTTGACGGTCTCGATGGCCCAGACGATTACCTGCTGCTTCGCGAAGGCCGCCCTCGTTCCATGGATGGCCTCGTCGTAGCCGTAGACCGCACCTTCGTCGCTCTCGCCCCCGTCGAGTCCACGACATG
>PIVZ01000536.1 GCA_003354045.1 bacterium | reverse complement strand
TTGCCACGCTCATGACAAACGGACCGGCGGGTTGCCGGGGTTGGCGGTAGGGAAAACCGAGTGACGTCGAGCCAAGCACCGCGGGAGAAAGTCCCCGCTCTTATTGACGAAGACCTCTCTCTTCAGAACTCGGTCTTCCTCGACACACTCGACTCTCTGCCGGCCATCATCTGGTACAAGGATACCGAGAATAACATCCTGTGGGGCAACCGGGCGGCGCTCGCGTCGGTCGGCGCCGAGCTAGAGCAGATCGAGGGCCGCTCGGCCTACGAGCTTGCTCCGAAAGAGGCGGCGAACTACTACCGAGACGACCTCGAGATCATGGAGAGCCGGCTACCGAAGCTCGGCATCGTTCAGCATCTGCGTTTGGTCACCGGGAAAAAGATCTGGGTCCGTACCGACAAGTTCCCTCATATTGGCGCCGACGGCGGCGTTGTCGGGGTGATCGCCATCTCTCGGGACATCAGCGAAGAGAAGAAAGCCGAAGACGCGCTACGCGCCAGTGAGCGGCGCTACCGCTCACTGACGGAGCTCTCGCCTGCGGGGGTGCTTCGAACCGACGAGCAGGGCAACGCCCTGTATGCGAGCGAGCGCTGGTTGGATATCACCGGTCTCTCGGCCGAGCAGGCCAAGGGAAGGGGATGGCTTGTGGCAATCCACCCCGGAGACCAGAAGTCTCTCGGCGCCGATTGGGAGCGCGCCATCGAGCGACAGGATCCCGCTTTCCGAGCGCGCGTGCGTGTACGCCGTCCCGATGGAGAGGTTCGCATCGTGATTGCCCAGGCCGTTGCCGAGCTCGGCGCCGAGGGAAAGGTACAGGGTTACATTGCCACTTTCTCCGAGGTCTTGGAGGAATCTCCGTCCGACGAGGCGGAGGAGGCCCTGCGCGAACAGCAACGGCTCTTCGAGGCCTTCGCTACGATGGCGCCGGTGGGTATCTTCCAGTCCGACCCGGTCGGCCGGTGCAGCCACGTCAACGCGAGGTGGTGTCGGGTGTGGGGGTTGAAGGCTGAGGAGGCGCTGGGGAGGAGCTGGGTGCGGACCCTTCACCCTGACGATCACGACAAGGTGCTGGTCGATCTGCAGCGCGCGACGCAGACGAGGCAGCCGTACAAAGGAGAGTGCCGCGCCATTCATCCGGACGGCAAAGTCCGCTGGGTGCTTGCTCAGTCAGCCCCCATGCTGGACGAGCAAGGCGAGCTGACCGGGCACGTAGGTACCGTAACGGACATCACCGAGCGTAAGGAGGCGGAAGAGCAGATCCGACAGATGAATCAGGAGCTCGAGGTTCGCGTCGATCAGCGCACCGCGGAGCTCAAAGCCGCCAACACGGAGCTGGAGGATTTTTGCTACTGCGTCTCGCACGACCTTCGCGGTCCCCTGCGCACCCTCGACGGTTTCAGCCATGCCCTGCTCGATGAATTCTCGGAGAAATTCGAGCCTCGCGCAGTTGAATGGCTGGGCAAGATCCGGGGGGCAAGCCAGCATATGGGGCGGTTGATAGACGATCTCTTGGCGCTGTCTCGCCTCAGCCGCGGAGAGATCCGGCGCAGGCCGGTAAACGTGAGCAAGCTTGCCCGGGAGGTCGCCGACGAGCTGCGGGCGAACGAGCCGGATCGTGAGGTTACCTTCGAAATGGCCGACGGCGTTACGGTCGATGGCGACACGACTCTTCTCCACGTCGTTTTACAAAACCTCATTGGCAACGCCTGGAAGTTCACTGGCCAGTGCGAAGCGGCTCGCATCGTCTTTGGCCGGCTCGACGACCACGACGAAGAAGGCTGCGAGGTCTTGTTCGTCCGCGACAATGGCGTCGGCTTCGACATGGATTATGCCGACAAGCTCTTCGGCGCGTTCGAGCGTCTCCACGGTGGCGACGAGTTCGAAGGGTCGGGGATCGGCCTGGCCACCGTCGATCGCGTCGTCAAGCGCCACGGCGGCCGTGTCTGGGCCGAGGCCTCTCCGGGGAAAGGTGCTACTTTCTACTTCTCGCTTCCGAGCGGCTGATAGATGTCACTACCGAGATTGGCTTGCGCACCGGCGAATCGCTGCGGTAAAGTGATCCGCCGTCTGGGGCGGCGATAGCGTGGCATGGGCCGGGCAGAGATGAAGCGGCTCGAAGCTTCCCGCGCAATTGTGGAATGAGCAAGCGACGCGAGCTCCGCGCACAGGAGCCTTCCTTTCAGAACGAAGCCTTCCGAGTGATTCTCGACTCGGTGCCCGACATCGTCTGGTACAAGGACACCGAGAACCGGATGCTGTGGGCAAACCGGTCGGCACTGGTCTCGAGTGGCCTCGAGCCGAAGCAGGTGCTGGGGAAGTCTCTCTACGATCTCAGCCCGCGCGAGGCCGCGCGCTACCATGAGGACGACCGGGAAGTACTCCGCACGGGCAGTCCAAAGGTAGGGATAGTCCAGCGGCAACGCACCGTTCCGGGGAGGAAGCGCTGGGTTCGCACGACCAAGTTTCCTCGTTTCGACGACTCGGGCGAGGCCTGCGGGATAATCGTCGTCTCGCGTGACATCACCGAGCAGAAGAATGCCGAGCAGGCCCTGCGTGCGAGCGAACAGCGCTACCATATCCTCACGGAGTTCTCCGAAGCCGGCGTGTTTCGCCTCAAGTCATCGGGAGAAGTGATCCACGTGAGCGAGCGCTGGTGTGAGATCACCGCGCTGACAGTCGGCGAAGCGGCGGGGAAGGGTTGGCTGGAAACTGTTCATCCGGACGATCGGCAGGAGCTTCTCAAGGACTTGAAACGGGCCGCCCGTGCAGGCGAAGTTCCTTTCAGAGCTCGTTTTCGCTTGTGCAGGCGCGGTGGCGCGACGCAGCGTGTTCTCCTGCAAGCGGTCGCGGAGCCGAGTGCGGAAGAGGCGGAGATTGACGAGTTCATCTGTACGCTCACGGAGGTCTCGGCTGCGGAAGAAGTCGAGGATGCCTTGCGCGAGCAGCGAGAACTCTACGACAAGCTCGCCACCGCTGCTCCGATCGGCATCTTTCACGTGGACCCCTCACTCCGCCTCACCTACATGAACGAAGAATGGTGTCACCTCGCCGGCCTCGATCCTAAAGCGGCACTGGGCCACGGGTGGTTCAATGCAGTGCCCCCCGAGGACCTCGAAGCCATTCAACACCAACACGAGAGAGTCAAGGACCAGAAGCGGTCGGACTCCGTCGAGTTCCGCTTTCGCCGATCGGACGGCACCTTCAGGTGGGTACTGGGCCAGAACATACCTATCCTTGGTGAGGACGGCGAGATCGAGGGATACATCGGCACGGCAATCGACGTGACCGAACGCCGCCAGGCCGAGCAGCAGATACGGGACCTCAACGACGAGCTCGAATCGCGCGTCGCTGCGCGTAGCGCCGAGTTGAAGGCGGCCAATGAGGAGCTCGAAGCTTTCTGCTACTGCGTGTCCCACGATTTGCGCTCACCGTTGCGCACTCTGGATGGCTTCAGCTATGCGCTGCTCGAGGACTTTGGCGAGGATTGCGACTCGCGCGCCAGTGAGTGGCTGCGGCGCATCAGGACGGCCAGTCAGCGCATGGGCGGCCTCATAGACGACCTGCTGACTCTCTCGCGACTCAATCGCGGAGAGATTCGTCACGAACCGGTAGACCTTGGCGAGCTGGCCGAGACCGTGTTCGCCGAGTTACAGATTGCGGAGCCGCGGCGCTCGGTCGCCTTCGAGCTCGAGGGCGGAACAAGCGGCATCGGCGACCCTGCCTTGCTACGGGGGG
>PIVZ01001116.1 GCA_003354045.1 bacterium | reverse complement strand
TCCGACCCGGCGCCACCGCAGGTATCCGCGAGCGCGCGCATCATCGAGCTATTCGACGCGCGCCGGTCGGGCACCGTCGTCGAGGGCGCCGGCAGGGTGGAGCGCTTGCTGGCGAATGACAACCAGGGCTCGCGGCATCAGCGGTTCATTCTCACGGTCGATGCCGATCACACCATCCTGGTCAGCCACAACATCGATCCCGCCCCGGCCATCCCCGGACTGCAGGTCGGCGACCCGGTCGAGTTTCGCGGGCAGTACGAGTGGAACGAGCGCGGCGGTGTCCTGCACTGGACCCACCACGATCCGCACGGGCGTCGTCCCGGTGGCTGGTTGCGTCACGCGGGGAAGATGTACCGGTGAGACCGACGAAACCGAAATGGATGGAGTCGACTGGACGATACTCCGCCCGACGACTCTCCGCGCAGGCAGCCGTCATCAAGAGTCCGACGAATCCTCTTCAACAAAGACGGCCTTGACCACGTCCGTGAGAGAGCGGGCACGGTGCCGATGTGCATCGCCTCCGGGAATGTCGACTCCATCTCCCGCTTCGAAGATCCAGGTGCCGACCTCGAATTCGATCTCCATTCGCCCCTCGAGAATCATCCCGACGTGCCCCTTCACGCACCAGTGAGGCACTACCTCGGACCGGTACTCGACCAGGCGCAGACAGCGGCCGCCGCGCCGCTGCATCTTGTGACGGACGCCGGGCATGGGGGACGTCCAGTCGAGGGCGGAAAAGTCAACTCGGTACGCTTCCAACATGAACCTCCGTCGTGGCGCGACGCTCTCGGAGAGGCGAGGATGGCTCCAGGTGACTAGGGTCGGCGATGCGCGCGCACGAAGGCCACATTGGCCGCTGTGCCGGCATATGCTCGCGGATCCTCCTTGCCGAAGATCTCGATGTGACGAA
>PIVZ01000535.1 GCA_003354045.1 bacterium | reverse complement strand
TCTGCTGGCCGACTTCGGCGCCGGGCGGCGCTTCTTCAAACTCTACCGCCAGTTCAAGGCTTACAACGACGAGCGGCTGAACCCCGCCCTCTATGGGCGAAAGAAGAAGGAGAACTCCTGAGAGTCATGGACGATCTACGCACCATCGAGGTCGAGGCAAACGGCATCAACTTTACGGCGCTCGAGCAGGGAGAGGGGCCGTTGCTGCTGTGTCTGCACGGCTTCCCGGACAATGCGAAGTCTTTCCGTTATCAGTTCACTCCGCTTGCCGAGGCCGGCTACCGGGTGGTTGCACCGTACATGCGCGGGTACGCGCCGACCTCTGCCTCGCCTACCGGCTGTTACCAAAGTGCTGCACTCGCTCACGACGTGCTGGCGCTCGTTGACGCTCTGGGCGCGGACAAGGCCACGCTGTTCGGTCACGACTGGGGTGCCGTTGCTGCCTACGGTGCGGCCGCGTTGGATGGATCGCGCTTCGAGCGTCTGGTGACCGCCGCTGTGCCTTACGGGCCGGGACTCGCCAGCGCGTTCATTACCAACTACGAGCAGCTGAAGCGCTCCTGGTACATCTTCTTCTTTCAAACGCCGATGGCGGAGATGGCTGTCGCCCACGACGACTTCGCCTTCATCCGCAACCTGTGGCGCGACTGGTCGCCGGGCCACACCTGGCCCGATGAGCTGGTGGGCGAGGTCATAGCGACGCTCTCGCAGCCCGGCGTGATAGAGGCGGCGCTCGGCTACTATCGCGCCATGCTGGATCAAGCCTTGCACGACCCGGCGCTGGAAGAGGACCAGGCGCAGTTCGCGGCGGCGCCGGTTCCCGTGCCGACCCTCTACCTGCAAGGGGACAATGACGGATGCATCGGCCTGGAGCTTGCCGACGGCATGGAGGCGATGTTCCCGAACGGTCTCACCAGGCAAATGGTCGAGGGCGCCGGCCACTTCCTCCATCTCGAGAGGCCCGAGGAAGTGAATCGGGCGGTTCTCGAGTTCCTCGGCAAGTAGGGCGGGGAGGGGGTGCCTTCAGCGGAACTCGCCGGGGTCTCGTGGGGATACTAGGTGGCAGATGAAGGTCTGCCTGATAAGAAGCTGATTTTGTAAGAGAAAGAGGTCGGCAAACGAGGCGCCCCCCTTGCGAATCGGTCGGGGTAACATCTTCGTAGCCCGTGGAGTCAACCATGATCCAGGGCGCCTCGTCTCCGCTTCCAACAGAGAGGAACGCCTCGTATAGCACCACGAAGGGGTGGCGCGCTAGCGAAGAAAAGGCGGATTCGGCCGGTGCGGGTCGGGCTGAGCGGTGAGCGATGAGCCGGGGCTGGTGGTCGCGAGCAGCGGACCGGCGGCGGCGGCCGGCTCGCCGAGATCGGTAGCAGTGCTTTAGGTATGTAGGGCTTAGGCCGCGGATTTATAAGAACTTTTGTAGCAAGTGGAGTGACGGCGATATGCCAGAGATAAAGCGAGCAGATGGGCGCGCGGCGGACGAGATCAGACCGGTCCGCATCACACCGGGCTTCATCGAGCATGCCGAGGGATCGGTGCTGATCGAGATGGGAGGCACCAAGGTCATCTGCACGGCCAGTGTCGAGGAGGGCGTGCCCCGCTTCCTGGCCGGCCAGGGCCGCGGGTGGGTGACTGCGGAGTACGGCATGCTGCCGCGCTCGACGGACACGCGCATGGCGCGGGAGGCGGCGCGCGGGCGCGTGGGCGGCCGGACCATGGAGATCCAGCGTTTGGTTGGCCGCAGCATCCGGGCAGCCGTGGACATGGAGGCCCTCGGCGAGCGAACCGTTCAGCTCGACTGCGACGTCATCCAGGCCGACGGCGGAACACGCACGGCTTCGATCACCGGCGCGTGGGTTGCGCTGGCACTTGCCTGTCGCGGGCTCATCTCCGGCGGTGCGATCGAAGCCGATCCGATCAGCCGCGGCGTGGCCGCAGTGAGCGTCGGCATAGTCGATGGTGCTGCGCTTCTCGATCTTCCCTACGAAGAAGACTCGCGCGCCGAGGTAGACATGAACGTGGTGATGACCTCACAAGGCGAGTACGTCGAGTTGCAGGGCACCGCCGAGGGCCAGACGTTCAAGAAGGCAGAACTGGACGCGATGACCGAGCTTGCATGGGTGGGCATTCAAGAGCTGCTGGGTGCGCAGAAGAAGGCCCTTGGATCGTAAGCTCACGCACGTCGTTCTCGCGACCGGCAACCGTGGCAAGCTAGGCGACTTCCGGCTTCTCTTCGAAGGCAGCGGCATCGAGCTTAGCTGGCCCGAGGACCACGGCCTCGATCTCGAGGTAGAAGAAACGGGCGAGACCTTCGAGGCCAACGCCCTCCTCAAAGCGCGCGCCTACGGCGAGGCGCTTTCGCTGCCGGTGATGGCCGACGACTCGGGCCTCTCGGTCCAAGCTCTCGGCGGCGAGCCGGGTGTTTACTCCGCCCGTTACGCAGGCCCCGAGGGCGACCCCCGAGCGAACAACGCCAAGCTCCTGGAGAAGATGCGCGGTATAGACGATCGCCGAGCTGCTTTCGTGTGTGTGCTCGCGCTCATCACGCCCGACGGCCGGGAACTCGTCGTGGATGGCCGTTGCGAGGGGTTGATAAGTGATAGCGAGAGGGGAGGGGTAGGCTTCGGCTACGACCCCGTCTTTTACTGCGAAGAGCTGGGATGCACTTTCGGAGAGGCCACCCCCGAAGACAAGAACGCCCGCAGCCATCGCGGCGCTGCAGTTCGTGCCATGCTCGAGCTTCTGCGCAACGAGGGGCTGGCCTGAGCCGCCCATCGCGCGCACCCACCCGGGCGGAGGCCTTTGGGGCCGTGGATTCCAACGGCTACGGGAGATCTGGGTGAACGTCGAGTCGCGCGAGGAATGGTGAACCGTACAGTGGCTGGCGGGTCGTCTTGAAACCGCCCTCGGCGTAGGCGACAATCCGCAGTCTCGGGGTGTGGCGCAGCCTGGTAGCGCACCTGCTTTGGGAGCAGGGTGTCGGAGGTTCAAATCCTCTCACCCCGACCAGCTTCGCCGTGTGTCAGCGAACACAAGTGGTGCCGGGAATAGCGTTAAGCGCTATACCCGGCACCATTGCGCGGCGTCCTCGTTGCGCGCCAGTAGCTCAGGTGGATAGAGCACCGGCCTTCTAAGCCGGTGGTCGCAGGTTCGAGTCCTGCCTGGCGCGCTTGATACCTTCGCGTTATCAGTAGCTTGTGAAGCCGACCCTTCGGCCGTCGCTACCTCCATTTTGCTGGTGTCTGTAGTGGTGCCAGTTGCGGGTGCGTCTAGGCGCTGTACGGCGTCCAGTTGGTGGCCTGGGGAGAGGTGCGAGTAGCGTAACGCTTGTCAGCGCGTACCCCGTTGGGCTAGTCTCGGTGTGCTCTTCCCCACGTCCCGCCCGCAGATTGCGCGTAATTGCCTCTTAAGTCGGGAGTAACCTAGAAATGCAAAACCATTCGAGAGTAATCCGCTGTGCCGCCGTCGCGGCGATTCTGATGAGCGCCTCGCTGTCCAGCGAGGCTCGCGCTCAATCCATAGACCATTTCAGAATGTATAGCGCGACCGGCCCCGACGGCCCGATAGTGAATCTGGTCGATCAGTTCCAAGGGCAAGTGGTCGACCTAGGTCCGGTCGTCCACTTCATGGTGCCGGCCGACAAGAACGGTGAGGGACTCGTTGATTTTTTCAGCCACCTGGCCTGCTACGCCATCCCGGAGGGACAGTTCGCCGCGACCGTCGTGGTGTCGAACCAGTTCGGCGCCGGCCAGT
>PIVZ01000534.1 GCA_003354045.1 bacterium | reverse complement strand
ACCAGCCGGCTACGGTCGGCGGAAGGGCGTAGCGCACGACTTTCGCGTCGAAGGGGAGTAGCCCCACGGCCAGTACGACGACCAGCGGATACATGAAGATGCGCTGGTACCAGCACAGCGAGCAAGGAGGGAAGTCCATGACCTCGCTGAAGAACAAGCTGCCCAAGGTCGCCACGGTTGCGAACAACCAGGTGCCGAACAGGATCAGCCAGTCGGAGTCAATCTCGCTGTCTTGGGCGGCCATGTTCGGGGGGATAATTATCGCGGACACGGTCCGGCGCCAACCCGCGCTGGCCGGTTGGGTGAACCGCATCCCACAAGACGTCATCGAGTACCTGCGGGTAGAGAATCGGATTCTGCACGAACACCTCGGCGGCCGCCGGGTGCGGTTCACGGACGCGCAGCGACGCCGCCTGACGGCCGCGGCGAGAAGGGTGGGGCGTAAGGGCCTTTTCGGGATTGCGACCATTGCGACGACGGACACGTTGCTTCGATGGTATCGCCGGCTCATAGCGTGCAAGTACGACAGCAGCAGTCGCTGCGGGGCTCCGGGTTAACCAAGACGCCCCGAAAGTTCGCGGAGCGTAATTTGGCTCCCCATTCGTTCGGCTACACGAACCTTTTCTCAGCCGAGAACGGAGGACTCGAACTTGCTCTCAGCCTGAGAACCTTGTGAGAACAAGAGCTTACGGTCCTGACGGCTCTTCCACCTCAATAACGGGACCCCATTCGCTGGTGACCTTGGACTGGCGAGAATGTCCTGACCATGGACATACTGATTCCGGAGACCGAAGGCATGGACATGCGGACGCCGGGGTCTAGGCAACAGGCTGGAGCCCGCGACGCGGGCTGGATAGACTTCCTCTCCTACGAGGTGCTGAGCATGGAACAGAATTACACTGCGGTGGTCAAGCAAGACGGTGATTGGTGGATCGGCTGGATCGAAGAGGTCCCGGGGGTCAATTGCCAAGAGGCGTCGAGAGAAGAACTGCTGGAGTCTCTCCGCATTACGCTTGCCGAGGCCATCGAGTTCAACCGCACAGAAGCTCGGAGCGCCGCCGGGAGAGGATACGAAGAGTTGCCGATCGCGGTATGAAACGCCGTGATCTTATCCAACATCTTTCAGCCCACGGATGTAAGTTGCTTCGCGAAGGCAGTCGACATTCTTGGTGGCATAACCCCGGTCTCGCGAAGCGGAGCGCGGTGCCGCGCCACAACGAGATCGACAAGCATCTAGCGCGAAAGATCTGTCGCGATCTCGGTGTTCCTGAAACGGAGCGGAACTGATTCCCAGCCGAGCAGATTATCAGCCCGAACGGGCATCTTCTGACGAGTACTCGACAGATTGTGCCCGCTCACCTTGAGAACTTGCTGGGCTCGCCCTCTGGCCGATCTCTTGGTTGGTCGGCTGGTCGTTCCTTCTTGGCTACGCCGCGTCGGCTCCGATGGCACAGACTCTCCCCGATACTATATTGACGAGGGACAGGCAATTTCTGACGAGAACTCGACAGATTTTGCCCGTTCACGATGATAATCAGCTCCGAAGAGTATCCGGCCGGTCCGCTCGGGTATCGTGTTGACCTTCGAGCCCTCGCCCTTCGGTCTCTGGAGATCGGACGGCTAGCCGCAGGCGACCAACGGTTGGTAGCGCGGTCGGAGTCGACAATTCCTCCCCTGTAATGCCACCACGCCACCACGCCGGCCTGCCGCGGGCTCGCAAATTGGCGCTACCGTGGCGGCACTGCTAGGGTCGCGCGCCCATTCTTGCATCGATAAGCGACACCCATGACCGACAGCTATTTCCTCACCGGCGTGACCGGTCAGCTTGGCCGCGAGATTCTCGCGAATTTGCTCCGGACAGAGCCGGATGCGGAGTTCCACTGTCTGGTTCGCGGTAACCAGCGAGGTAGTGCCAGCGAGCGGCTCATGGGCGTGCTCGAGCGCCTGCCGGGGATCGCTGCCGTTGATGCTCGCGGGCGCGTCCACCTCGTTGAAGGGGATATCGAGCACCGGCTACTGCATCTCGGCGAAGAGGAATGGCGACGCCTTGCCGGCCGCGTCAACAAGATCATACATGGGGCGGCGACGGTGAGCTTTTCGCTGCCGCTTGAAACCGCGCGGAGCATAAATGTCGAGGGTGCGCGAAACGTGCTCGAGTTTGCCAAGGCGGCTGCGGCGGCCGAAGGCGGTCTCGAGCGGCTAGACCATTTCAGTACCTGCTACGTCGCAGGCAAACGTACCGGTATAGTCTCCGAGGATACCTTCAGCGACGAACACGGATTTCGAAACACCTACGAGCAAAGCAAGTTCGAGGCCGAGAAACTCGTGCGCGGCGAAATGGCGACGCTGCCCATCACGATCTTCCGGCCCAGCATCATCCTCGGCGACTCCAAGAGCGGCGTCACGACCAGCTTCAAAACGCTTTACTGGCCGCTCAAGATCTATCAGACCGGCATATGGCGAATGATCCCGGGGCACAGCGACAGCCACTTCGACATGGTGCCGATCGATTTCGTGGTCGCGAGCTACACCGCCATCGCCAAGCACGACACCTCAATCGGTAAGACCTTCGCGCTGGCTGCCGGTCCGGATCACGACATCACTGCTGGTGAAATCGCGACGAAGGCCGAGCAACTCTTCAAGCGTAAGCGCGTGATCTTCGCCGATCCGCGCTGGTACCAGTACGTGCTCTACCCTCTGATGTACCTCGTCCTTTGGGGTCGCTTCCGGCAAGTCGTGACGATTGGACACGAGTTCGCGCCTTACTTCACCAGCAACGTACGTTTCTCGATCGACAACACGCTCGAGTTCCTCGTGGGCACGGGTATCGAGCCGGTGTCGTTGCGGGAGTACTTCACCAAGACCTTCCAGTACAGTATCGACAGCGACTGGGGCCGGAAGGACGTTCCGCTTGCCAGCGAAGAAGACGAGGACCTCGAAGCCTCCACCTAGCTCGGCAGGCGATGCCGTCAGAGCTGCTCGCGGATAGGTCCGGCGCGGCGTTGCGGCTGGCCGCAAGGCTCGAGAGGAGGCCCGGCGAGGCCCCTGAACTAGCCACGCCATTGCCCGTGTGCTCCGCGATACTCATCAGCCTGTCGCCATCGGTCGGCTCACACGCGCGATCGCCCAGCTTCAGCGACTCGACCGGGTAGAGAACGATTGACAGACACCCTCCTGGGTCATGCGCCGCCAGCGCAACTGGTCCGACAAGTGCGCATGGTCGCTCGAAACCCCAGTTGCTCGAAACTCCTGTTGACATCACGGTGACTGGTCTGCTTTCCTTGTCGCTCTGAAGCAACCTTCGACTCGCCCGGCTCCGGGAAGAAACTTCACCTGGCGATCGACACAGAACCCTCGTGTGAGGCACCTCCAGTAGTGGAGCGCATATTTGCGAGCGCACGAGTGCAGGGAAGAATACTGAAATGACGCGTCTCGCGCGCACGGAGGGAGAATCTCAATGGGTATTTTGATCCGTCTCGTAGCCATCGGCCTGATACTTGTACTGCCTCAGCAGGGCAGCGCCGTTGTCGGCCCCACAACCGCGGTTACAGTCTCCACGCCTTCCGATGTTGCGGGGGATATCTCCATCCCCGCCGGTAGAGAGGTGGCGGAGCTCGAGGAGAGCTACATCGAGGAGGAGTTCTTCATCACGGGCGAGGCCAATCTCTATACGTACAACGAAACGCCCGCGCCGGGGGTGACCATAGTCCATCCGAACATGTGCACGCTGTTCACGTGTGGAGCGGGCGGTGGGGT
>PIVZ01001115.1 GCA_003354045.1 bacterium | reverse complement strand
GAGCCAGCCGCCAGGAGCCGCGACACACAGCTCCTGCCCCGCACCACCCGCTGCTGGACGTCGAGGACCGCCGTGCCGCGCGCCTTCAGGCTGACCGCTTGCTGATATCGGGTGCGGCCAAGGTCATGGTCAATACCCTCAATGCCGAGGTGGTCACGGATCTCCTCCACGACGTCAGGCGAGAGCTGCCGACCCAAGCCCAGCAGATCTGCGCAACGCCGGATCCGTCGCCGTTGCGTCGGGTAGCGGGGCCGACCGGGCTCTTCGGTGGGCTCACTCTCCCACCGCGAGCCGCGGGACGCATCCAACGCCGCCTCGAAGACAAGTCCCAGGCACGAGGCTTCAGGCTCCGGCTCCGAGCGCTCGACCGGCTCCCCTCGCAGGTCCACCGCCGCCAGGGAGCTTCGGCCGTACGGCACATGGCCGGGGGGGTAGACAGTGAAATGCAGGCCGTGCAACTGGCAGTGCAGCACGCGCAGCGGGATCTCAGGCCCGGTCTTGCGGTTCCGGAAGTTGTGTCTCCCGATCTGACAGCGTTCACCTGCTTGCGCCTGTGGGCATCGGTCGATGCTGGCAGAGGGCTCGTAGCGGCGGCCCTTGCCAGCTACATAGGGGGAGCTGAGGAAGGGGCTCTTCCCTGCCGCCTGGGACTGGCGTGCGGGAAGGAGATCGTGGCAAGATTCAGACGTCGCGTCATCGGACATGTCCAAGCTCCGGCATGCCGCGACCGAAGCCCACGGTCGAGATGCCCGGATTCGAGCCATAGCTGTGCGTACGCACGGAACCGCCGTTGACAAACCACTCCGCGTCCCAGGTCGTCGTATCAAGAACGATGGAAAGCGTGATGGGGCCCGAGAAGGTGCCCTCGATGACGTTGCCCGTCGCACCAGGGCCCGTCCACGTGACAACTTGATC
>PIVZ01001114.1 GCA_003354045.1 bacterium | reverse complement strand
CTTCTGCCCGGAGGGCAGAAGTCGAAAGCCGCGACTTGACCCCTCAGGCGATCCGCAGTTAGCCTGCGCGTCTCGACCGCGCCGGAGACGGCCGCGACCCGGTGGTTTCGCCGAGGGCCGCAGCCAGGGAGAAGAGGAGATGGCAAGATTACCGTTCGTTGACCCGGAAACCGCGCCCGAGCGCGTGCGCGACACCTTCGCGCTCCTTACCCATCAGTTGAACATCTTCAAGATGGCGGCGCATGCGGAGACCTGTTTCAGGCCGCTGTTGAGATTGGGAAACGCTATTCTCGGATCCCAGCAGCTCGACGCCAAGCTTCGCGAGTTTGCCATCATGCTGGCCGCGCGGCTCTGCTCGGCCGAGTACGAGTGGGTCCAGCACGTGCCGATCGCCAAGGCCACCGGGATGACCGAGGAGCAGATAGCCGCCCTCGAGCGGGTCGAGCTCGAGGCCGAGTGCTTCAACGAGGTGGAGAAGGCCACGCTTCGCTTCATTGCCGAGGTGGTCGAGCAGGTGAAGGCCTCGGATGAAACGTTCGCGGAGCTCAAACGGCATCTGAGCGATCGCGAGGTCGTGGAGCTCATAATAACCATCGGCTACTACATGCTCATGGCACGCCTGACCGAGTGCACCGAGACGGACGTTGACGAGCCGGCCGGCACGGCGATTGTCGATCAGGCCGCCGAGGAGTCCAAACGGCGGCTGTGAACCGGCCCTGCGAGCTGAGCGTTGAATAATCCCTGCGCCTGGCTCGGTCGGAGGTTCTGACACCGGCCGCCCGGCTCGCGCGCGAACGCGGCCCGCGCTAGATCATCTGCAATGCCTCCCGAACATCTCATAGCGGCCGCCGTTGTTGTGGCTGCCGCCTGTCTTCTACAGGGGGCGGTCGGCTTCGGGGCGGGGCTGGTCGCGGCG
>PIVZ01000533.1 GCA_003354045.1 bacterium | reverse complement strand
AAAGGCGCCCATCTCGAAGCTAATCACGCAGCTCTGCTCCTCGAGCGCAATGGCCGTTTGTGCAGCGGCCGGTGAAGCCTCGACGCACAATGCCAGGAGACACACTAGGCCACCTGCCAGGGGGGCCGCAAGGTTTTTAATCATGGGGTGCTTCGCTCCTGAACTGTAAATGCTAGCACAGCCGTGGCGCCGCTCGAACCGCGCTCTTCCTCCCTGCTGCGTCGCCGCCTACGACGGCGCTTTCCTTCACGGCGCAGCACAAGAGTCGCCCATATTGTACGGCATCCCGGCTACCGCCGTCGAGAGCCCCGCGGTCGCGCTGAAAAGAGGCCCCGCTTGCGCCGCTCCGTACGCGTAGTTATGACCGTGCTGCTACGCCACCACAGAGATGAAGATTCCATTTTTCTCGCTATTGCTGTCTGCGGCCTTGGCCACGCTGTCTGCCGGCTGCGTGCAGGGCTCCGCGCCGCGGCCGCGCAATGTGCTGCTGATCTCGATAGACGCCCTGCGGCCGGACATGCTCGGCTGCTATGGCTATGGGCGGCCCACCTCCCCTACCCTCGACCGCCTTGCCAGCGGTGGCGTGGTCTTCGAAAACGCCTTCACCCCCTCCCCTTGGACTCTGCCGGCACATGGCTCCTTATTTACCGGGTTCTACCCGAGACGCCACGGAGCGACGTCCGAAGAGCACGCGCTGGCAGAAAACGTCGAAACCATGGCGGAGATACTCTCGGGCCACGGCTTTGCCACGGCGGCGATGGTCAACGGGTTCTACCTCAGCCGCCGATACGGGTTCGATCGCGGTTTCCAGCGCTTCTTCTACCAGACCCCACCGCATCGCGATCCGAATCCTCCTGCGGTCTTCGACGAGGCGGTCGAGTGGCTCTCACAAACGGGCGACGCTCCTTTCTTCCTCTTCGTTCATGACTTTCACGTGCACACCGATTACGTGTCACTGCCCGAGTACGAACGCATGTTCCTCAGCGAGTACGGCGGCGAGGTTGACGGTTCGGCCTCACAACTACTCGCGTTTCGTCGCGGCGCCTTTGCGCTCAACGAGACCGACGTCGCGCATCTCGTAGACCGATACGCGGCCGGTATTCGTCAAGCCGATGCACAAATCGATCGGCTCTTCCGTCACATGCAAGAGACGGGGATCTGGGAAAATACGTTGGTCATCGTGATCTCGGACCACGGCGAAGAGTTTCTCGAGCACGGTGGCGTTCTTCATGGCCGCACGCACTACGACGAGCTGATGCGCGTTCCCTTGATCGTGGCCGGTCCCGGCGTTGCACACGGTCGTCGCATAGAGGAACCCGCCTCGTTGATCGACATCCTGCCGACAACCCTCTCGCTGCTGGGTCTGCCCGAGACGGACTCACTCGACGGCATCGATCTCACGGGGACCTGGCGCAACTGGTTACGGTGGCGCTTCCGCGACCGGGTTCTCTTCGGGGAAGCCGACCACAAGAACGAGATTCCCGACATGACGCGCTCGGCCCGTTACCGCGGCTACAAGCTCGTGCACGACCGACTCACCGGCGAGTCGGTGCTCTACGACTTGACAAGCGATCCCGGCGAGCGAAGAGACGTAAAGGCTATCCATCCAAAGATCGCCCGCCGCCTGGGCGAAGAGATCAAGCGGTTCGAAGCCATGACCAACGAGGGGCCTGCCCTGCGGCCCGTAGACCGAAAGACCGGAGAAAGACTCGAAGCCTTGGGCTACGCGCAGTGATCGTAAGGATCGCGGACTGGTGAGTGGTCTGAGTACGACGCTCGGTCGAGACGCGAAGCGCGTGAAATGGCGGAGAGGGTGGGATTCGAACCCCGAGGACCGCGAACTGGTGAGTGGTCTGAGTACGACGCTCGGTCGAGACGCGAAGCGCGTGAAATGGCGGAGAGGGTGGGATTCGAACCCACGGACCCTTACGGGTCACACGATTTCGAGTCGTGCTCCTTCAACCGGACTCGGACACCTCTCCGTAACCGAGGTAGGCGTTGCCGATTTAAGCGGCGACGGCTGCCGCGCGCAAGTGGTCAGGCAAGGTGGTCAGGCCAGCGATTGCAGCCGCATGTCAGCGGCCGCGCCGCGATTCGAAGAAAGAGCGCAGCAAGGCGGCTGCCTCCTCGGCGAGCGGACCCTCGTCCACGCGAAAGCGGTGGTTGAGCCGATCGTCCTCGGCAATCCGGTAAAGCGAGACAGCGGCGCCGGCCTTGGGATCGCGCGTGGCAAACACCAGGCGCTCGACGCGGGCCTGCACCAGGGCACCCATACACATCAGGCAGGGCTCGAGGGTCACGTATAGGGTTCCGCCAAGCCTGTGATTCTCGGCCGCCTCGGCGGCGCTGCGCAGCGTGAGGACCTCGGCGTGCGCACTCGGGTCGCATCGACTTATGGTGCGGTTGTGGCCTCGCGCCACCTCCCGGCCATCGATCACCAGCACGGCGCCCACCGGCACCTCGTCCTCGGCCATCGCCGATTGTGCTTCGGCGAGCGCTACACGCATCCAATGGGGGTCGTCGTTGTCTTCGGCCACGCGCCTTCGACGGCTGCCCTTCGCCGGCAATCCTACCTAGGCGCCGTCACCCGCCTCTTGACGGTGTCTTGCTTGGGAATCTTCTTCACGGGGGCAGGCGCCGCCGGTCTCGCGACCGGTTTGCGGGCCGGCTTTGCCTTGGGACGCGAGGCCTCGGGGCGAGACTCGGCCGCCGGTTTCTCGGGTGCCGGCGGTTGCGGAACCACGAAGGTCTCGGGCAGCGGCAGCATGAGCGCCCCGAACGCGATCAGCACCGTCACCGACATGACTATGTACCCCCAACTCCGCTTCACACCACCTACCTCCGTCCGCCCCTACAACTCCGTGGGACAAGTCAGCTCGACGTCCTTACCGACGGCCTTGTTGAGGATGAGCAACGCGTCCGTGGCCGAGATCTTGGAGTCGCCGTTTGCATTACAGACACGCTGGTCACAGGTCTTCTTCCCGACACCGGCCTGTAAAGTGAACAGTGCATCGGTCGTCGTCGGCCGTGGAGAGGCAGTGTTGGTCGGCTTGCCGCACGGTACCACCGTGCAGTCGCCGGCACAGTAGTCACCCGTGGCAAACTCCTCGTCGCCGTCGTCGCACTCCTCATTGCCCTGCACGAAGCCGTCGCCGCATACCGCTGCCAACGTCGTGCTGGTCGTCGTGACCGCTTCGAACAAGCAGCTCGCGTCGCAACCGTCGCCTGGATTGATGTTGCCATCGTCGCACTCTTCCGTACCATCGACCGAGTTGTTGCCACAGATGGTGCAGTCGTTGCGGCAACCGTCCGCCTGGTCGAGGTTCCCGTCGTCACATTCCTCACCGTCGTTCAGGTTGCCATCGCCGCACGAGACTCCCAGGTTCCACGTGCTCGCGGTCGAGCTCAGCGCGGTCAGCTCGACATCGCCGTCGCCAAGGAGGGTTCGCGCCGAGATGCAGGGGTCGTCAGGAATGGCGACACTTGATCCCAGGCAGTCGGGCACCAGAACGCCATCGCGGAACAGTTGGACGGTGGTCTCGTCTTCACCGACCGGCACTACACTGGCATCGAGCCGTATCGTTATCACCAGCGGATCACCAGCCGTCGCGGCCGGAGCCGAGATGACCACGGACTGACCGAGCGCCGTGAAGCCTACTCCGACCGCCCCGGTAATCGTTATCGTGATCGTGCCAGCGTTGGGCGAAGTAACCGAGCTCTCGACAGGATCCTCAGGCGTGGCTCCGTCTCCCTCGTCGGCA
>PIVZ01000532.1 GCA_003354045.1 bacterium | reverse complement strand
GCGGCGGCCAATCCCCAGGCAGTTGCAAACGCGTTGCGAAACGAGCCTAGTCGGAAGGCTGGCTAACAAGCCGCTTCAGCTGCCCGGCGTCGCCGGCAGCTGAGCTAGGTCGTTATGCGGCGGAAGGGGCTCTTAGGTGAGTTCTGGAGAGATCGAAGTTCGGCCTTTCGAGGATTCGGATGAATCGGGTGTGGTCGCACTCTGGAAGGTCGTGTTTCCTAACGATCCTCCGTGGAATGAACCAAGTCTAATTATCCGGCGCAAGCGCACCGTGCAGTCGGATCTCTTCTTGGTTGCGATCCACAACTCATCAGTTGTTGGAACCGTTCTTGCTGGATTCGATGGTTGTCGAGGCTGGGTTCACCATCTCGCAGTTTGCCCTGATTCGCGCCGGACTGGTATTGGTCGGTTGCTCATGCATGAAGCTACGGCCCGGCTCCAAGCTCTCGGTGCTCCGAAAGTGAATCTTCAAGTACGTGATTCAAACGAGGGAGCCGTTCGCTTTTATGAGCGGCAGGGGTTCAAGATCGAAGAGCGCGTAAGCATGAGTCAAAAGCTCGAGGAAAATTAGGGCGTTGCGTGTTGACCGGAGCGTTCATTGCGACGCATTGTTCCGTGAAGACGTACGGCGCAGCACGGTGAGCCACAACACACCCTCGGGCAATGCGCAATCGTTGGATTGTTGCTGGATTGAGGAGGGAGAGAGCCGATGACGGCAAACCGTTCACTCGTGGCCCAGCCGGTAGACGTCGATACTGACATTCTGCGCAAGGCCATCCAAGACGAATACAAGGAAGTGGCCGAGGATCCTGGCAAGGGATTCCACTTCCACACCGGCCGCCCACTGACCAAGATCGTCGGCTACAAAGACGAGTGGCTCGAGGGTGTCTCGGAATCGGCCATCGAATCGTTCGCCGGCACTGGCAACCCCTTCGCCATGGGCGAACTGGCTCCCGGTGAGAGAGTGGTCGATATCGGCTCGGGCGGCGGCATCGATTCGCTCGTCGCTGCTCGCATGGTCGGCCCGGACGGCGAGGTCGTCGGCATCGACATGACCCCGGAGATGCTCGCGAAGGCGCGCGGCGCCGCCGCTGAGTCGGGCATCGAAAACGTTGAGTTCCGCGAAGCTTACATGGAGGAGATCCCGGTGCCCGACGGCTGGGCCGACGTTGTGATCTCCAACGGCGTACTCAACCTGACGCCCGACAAGCAGAAGACCCTCGGCGAGATGTTCCGCGTGCTGCGCCCCGGCGGGCGGCTGCAGATTGGCGACATCCTCGTAAACCGCGAAGTATCGGAGGAGGCGAAACAGAGGATCGACCTCTGGACCGGTTGAATCGCTGGCGCTCTGCTGGAGGCAGAGCTCGAAGCGACGGTCGTTGCTGCCGGTTTCACCGATTTTGAGATCACCTGGAAGGCAGAGGTCTTCGACGGCGCCCCGCAGGCCTCGAGTGCGGGTAAGTTTGGCACCGTCGGTATCAACTTCCGGGCGAACAAGCCCTGAGGTAGGGACGCAATCCCAACTGGCCTTCCCCATAGCCCGGCCGCGGTACTAGAATCGCGTCTCGTATGAAGCTCAATGTCAATGGTCGCGAGCTGACCGTGCCCGATCGGTTGCGCGACGAAACGTTGGCCCATGTGCTGCGCGAGCACTTGGGCCTGGTCGGCACGAAGCTCAGCTGCGGCATCGGTGAGTGTGGTAGCTGTACCGTGCTGGTCGATGGGGAGCCTCTGCGTAGCTGTCTGGTTACGGCCGATAGCGTCGAGGGCGCGGAGCTCGTCACCATCGAAGGGCTGGCCGAGCACGCCGGAGTGCTGCACCCTCTTCAGCAGGTCTGGATCGACGAACACGTCGCTCAGTGCGGCTACTGTCAGGCCGGCCAGATCATGCGGGCGGTCGCGCTGCTGGCCGCCACCCCGACGCCTGACGAGAACGACATCGTCGATGCGATGTCGGATAACCTTTGCCGCTGTGGCACCTACGCGCGTATCAAGCGGGCCATTGTACGGGCCGCAGCCGCCACGACGGGCGTGGAGGAATAGGGTGGATCGTCCGCTCCTACTCTCTCGTCGCCAGTTCCTCAAAGCAGCCGGCTGGACGGCGGTCGGCATAACCGTCACCTACTCCACCGGCTGTAGGCTCATTCCTCCCGAGCTTCCGACCCTTGCGAAACCAGACGACGACGCGAGCGTCGGATGGCTGCAGATCCTGGACGATGGGCACTGTCTGATGTTCTCCCCGCGCAGCGAGATGGGTCAGAACGCAGCGACGGCGCTCGCGCAGATCGCGGCCGAGGAACTGAACCTCGACGTCGCCGATATCGAGCTGCGGCTGCCGACCACAGTTGAGATCGAGCCGGCGGTGGTCACCGCCGGAAGCATGTCGATGGCATTGTATGCCGAGCCGGTGGCTCGAGCGGCCGCCGGACTTCGCGAGTTGCTCAGGCGGCTCGCAGCCGAGCGCGAGGGTGTGGCAACGAAAACGCTTGCCGACTCGGCCGCCGGCTTCGTCCTTGTCGATGGGCGCGAGCTTAATTATCGAGAGATCGCCGCCGGCGCCGTGGTCGTCGCCGAGGCTGACGATCTACCCGCGGCAAAGCTCTACACCTTCGACACCGACCGCGAGCGCCGACAGGTCGGCCGCAGCGCCCTCCCCTTTCAGACGCGCGAGATCGTGACCGGCGCGCCGCTGTTTGCAGGAGACGTGCGGTTGGAGGGAATGGTCTACGGCGCGACGGTTCTGCCGCCGGTCCACAACGCGAAGCTGGTCAAGGTAGACCACCGGCGAGCGAGTAGTGCACCGGACATCCTCACGGTCGTGGCCGACCAGGAGAAGGGCTTCGTTGGTGTCGTCGGAAAGACACCCGACGCCGTAGAGGCTGCGGTGGGCCTTGTCGAGGTCGAGTGGTCGCTACCCACTCCGATCGAGCAGAGCGCGATCGACGCGCTGATCGACATCGACACCGCCCTTGCCGAAGGGCGCCTCGAGCATGCACCCCTCGACGACCGAATGGACCCCGAGGAGAGCTGGGATCTCGACCTGCGCTTCGACGTGCAGATGCAGTCCCACGCGCAGCAGGAGCCGCGCGCAGCAGTGGCCCGCCTGAGCGAGATCGATGGCAAGCCGCAGATCGACATCTGGACCGGATCCCAGGATCCGTTTGCCATTCAACGGCTGGCCGCCCGCGAGCTCGGGCTGCCGGTGGAGCGGGTGGTCGTCCACGGCATGCGCCTTGGCGGCGGCTTTGGCGGACGAGAGATGTACGAGGCCGAGCGTGACGCGCTTCGGCTGGCCGCCGCCGTCGGCCGACCGGTGAAGGTGCAGTGGTCGCGTGCCGACGAGTTCCGGGTGGCCAAGAATCGCCCGGCCTCTTCACATCGCGTCAGGCTGAAGGCCGACGAGGACGGTCACCTCACCCATTGGTGGCACGCGCTCATGTCCGGGCACATCATCTTCTCGAAGGCTCGAATGCGGGATTGGATGCGCAAAGCCGCCGGGCTGTTCGCGGCTGACATCGGCGTGGCCCGAGGAGCCGAGCCTCCCTACGAGGCGCTGCGCAAACGGGTCGAGATCGGCGACGTGGATCTGCCTGTGGATCTTGGCGCATGGCGGTCGCTCGGTGCGGCGCCGAACACCTTCGCCATCGAGTCCGCAATAGACGAGCTCGCGCGGCGGCGCGGCATCGACCCGGTCGAATTCCGCTTGAAGAACATCGGCGCCGAGCACGCTCGGCTGTCGGCATGTCTCCGCCGCGTTCGCGAGC
>PIVZ01000531.1 GCA_003354045.1 bacterium | reverse complement strand
CTCCTTTAGCATTGGCCTTATTTTCCAAGAAATCGACATTGGTGAGCTTAGGACTCGAGCTTTCATTGTACATTCCCCCTCCAAACGCATAGTAACCGGTCCCGGACGCGGACCAGCCGGTTATCGCCACCATGGCGAACCACACGAAGGTAATCGGCAAAGACCTGAGGATCAGCAGACTCCCGAACACCCGATCGACCGTGGCGATGCCGATGCTCAACTTCACGAGGCCGGCTATTGCCAGTGCGACTCCTGACCCGACGGCCACAGCCATGGCTACACGGCTCGCCGGGCGGCTGCGCGTCAGCGCCAGGACTGTCCCGGCGCCCACGACACACACCATCGGCCACGGAGCAACGAGCGCCCCCTGGAGGAATACTTTCCACCGCGAGGGCATCGCGAAGAACGTGCCCGCGCCGATCTGCTGCCAGGCCACGAACAGGCCGGCAATTGTCGGTGCCGCTATCAGCACCGCCAATGCGGTTGCCTTGCAAGACTCCACGAGACTGGCGCGCCGATCGGCGGCCGCAAGAAAGCCCGCCAGGCTCATCGCGGCCCACAGAAACCCGCACACGATCAGCGTGTGGACATGGACGAGAGCGCTCACCCCGCACCACACGGCGGCATGCCGCGATCTACGAGCTACGAGCAGCTCGTAGGCAAAGAGCGTGAATACGACGAGGCCGATCTGCTGCGAGAAAAGGCCATAGTCGAACAGTCCGTGCACGCCCGCGCCATAGAGGCTGTTGACGCTACCGATCCACAGCACCGCGGCCGTAGCCGCACAGAGGCCGTGGCTACGGTAGACCATCAAGCCGGCGAGCAGGGAAGGTAGGAATACGAGGGCGACCGTAGCCCAGTTGAGCAGCCGGACGGGATCGAGCGACAGCAGGTCGGCCAAGACGGCAAGGGCGCTGTAGGAAAGATGAGGATAAAGAGCGAACGGGACGAAGCCCTGGAACCAGAAAGGATCCCATCCCCAGTGGTGGCCCGAAGGGAAATACAACTCTGCGGCATGAATGATCCGCAGCAGATGCGTGAATGAATCGGCCGTGTGGACCGGGCCGTCGCACGCCAACACCCTCCACAGAGCCGGCAGTAGCGGAGCGTGAAGGCCGAGAGCCACAGCGACGATGATCGCGAGGCTCGCCAGGTTCTTTTTCGTCGAAGCGCTCACGCCTCAGCTTTGTCGGATGCGGCCCCCGGCGCACCATCCTCGTGTGCATTCCGTGTCCGACTGACGCTCGAAGCACCGCCGCTAGCCGATATGAGTCCCCGCGCACCGCCGCTAGCCGATGTGGGTCCCCGTGCGCCGCCGCGTCCGCTCAGTAGAAACCATGCCAAGGCCAAGACCGAGACGGCCACCGATATCCATTCCCCGGGGTAGCCAACATAGATGAGACGCAATTGTTCGCTGCCGGCAGGAACGATTAGCCGCATGAGTCCACCGGGCGCTTTCTCCAGGGCCACCGGCTTCCCGTCGGCACTGGCGGACCAGGGCGCCGTGTGTGCCATCGGTAAGTGTAGCTTGCGCGACGCACTCGCCGGCAGCAGGTCCCACTCGAGTCTCGTCCAGGTCGCGTCGTGAGAGAACCGCTCGATGCGCGGTGCAAACGACGTCCAATCGTGTCCCGTCTTGAAGACCCACCACCATCTGTTTTCCCAATCGGGAGAAGCTTCGAGGCACTCTCCGAAGTGTTGCCGGGCTGCGGGCGACGCGCCCATGACGTAGCCAACCGCAGAGCGCTTCAACTCACGCTTTATGTACCCGCAGTCCTTGGACGCCGACCGGTTGGCAAGAACCAGGTTCCGGACCGACGTGAGCTCGACTCCGTGACCGCCGAGCACCGGCTGCCGTAGGCGCAACGTCAGGCGTTGAAGAGCACGACCGAAGACTTTGCGGGGGTGTGGCGTCACCAACAACATCGTGTAGGTCTTCGCTTCGTCCCTGTCTTCGTCGATCCAGTCGAGCAACTCGGGATAGGTAGACCTGGCCGTCTGGGTCTCGGACACGATTGTGTCGCAACGGAGCCGCAAGAGGGCACCGTACTCATGGCTCCAGCCAATTACCGTCCCCAGCAATGTGAACGCGACAACTGCGCTCTTGGTCTTGATGTCGAACGACGCCCAGCCGATTGCTCCAAGCATCGCCAGCCAGATGAACGTACAGGGAAGCGAGCGAAGAAACATGACGCCGCGGAGCACCCTGTCGATCAAGTGCACTCCAATGCGCACTTCGATGACACCGAGCACTGCCACGGCCAAGCCGAGCACGACGGCCAGGGCGATATGGATGTTTTCGCGAAGACCGGCAGGCGGGCGCACGAAGGCGCATGCGGAAGCGCCGTCGGCAGTGTCCGGAGCAACCGCGCGAGAAATCACCGGCGCGCTGCCCCATGCCAGACCTGCGACGGCCGCGCCGACTACGGCCAGCACCATCGGCCAAGGCGCAACGAGGTTTCCCCTTAACAATGTCTGCAGTACGGACGACGTGTTGAAGAAGGTGCTCGGACCGATCTGATGCCGAGCCACGACCAACCCCACGACGGTCGGCGCCATCAACAGCAGTGCCATCGCCGTGGCTTTGCACCACGCGGGCAGCCACTCGCGCCTTGCGGGCTCGAAGATCAGTCTCAGCAGTCCAAGCCCACCCCACAGCAGGCCGGACACGATAGCCGCGTGAAGGTGAACGAGACCGGCGACGCCGAGCCACATGGCCGCGCGCCGTTCGCGCCGGGCCATGAGCAACTCGTAGGCAAAGAGCGTAAAGACGATGAGGCCGAATTGCTGAGAGAACAGGCCGTAGCCGAACAACCCCCTCAGCCCCGCACCGTAGGCGCTGTTGACGCTGCCGATCCACACCACCGTCAGTGTCGCCACGACCGGACCATGACTACGATAGGCAAGCAGCCCGGCAAGCAACGGCGGCAAGAAGAGCGAGATCACAGTTGCCCAGTTGAACAGATCGACAGGGGCTATACCGAAGATCTTGCTCGAAACGGCAAGGGTCACATAGTGCAAGTGCGGGTAGAGGGCGAAAGGTACGTAGCCCTGGAACCAGAATGGATCCCAGCCCCAGTGGTGGCCGGATGGGAGATAGAAGTCGGCGGCGTGAACGATCCTTACCAGGTGGGTGAACGCATCGGAGGCTCGTATCGGGCCGTCGCAGGCGAGCATGTTCAACAGGCCAGGAAGCGCCGGTGCGTGAACTGCAAGCGCGAGCAAGACAAGTGCAGCGGGCGCGGCGAGGCGCCCAGGTGTGAAGGATGTCATATTTGAGCGCATCGTTTCGCGTTAGCGGTGTGGCCGTTGTAGGAGATTGGCGGCCGCTACAATGATAGACACTGAAGCACTGGACCGCGAGAGCTATATCAATCTCATCACCTTCAAGCGAAATGGTGACGGTGTAGAGACGCCCGTCTGGCATGTCGTCATCGACGGCCGCGTGTATATCTTCACCGAAGCCGATGCCTACAAGGTGAAGCGCTTGCGGCGAGACGACCGGACGCGGCTAGCCGCGTGCAACTGGAGCGGCAAGGTCGTCCACGGAGAGTGGATTGACGGCCATGGCAAGGTGGTAGAAGACGAGGCGCTCGAGGCCCGCGTCTACGAGGCGCTCGAAGAAAAGTACGGCTGGCTAATGACCCTGGCCAACTGGATGTCGTGGCTGTTCGGCCGCATCGACAACCGCGCAGTGCTAGAAATCACCGTTTGAAAGAGGGGGTCAAGTCGCGGCTTTCGACTTCTGCCAAGGGGGCAGAAGTC
>PIVZ01000530.1 GCA_003354045.1 bacterium | reverse complement strand
AATGCACGCTTTGCCACTCTCTTGTCTGCAGTCAGTCGGCCGAGCTCATAATACATCACCGACATCGATGTCAGGTATTCCGCCTGAGTGAGGCGGTCGAAAGTCGCTCGATGGTCCGGTAACCCTAACGATTGCTCCGGTTCACGCTTCAGAGCCTCGCGCATCAGATCCAGTGCTTGTCTCGGATCGCCCTCGTCGAGCGTCAGTATCGCCAGGTTCTCGAATCCGATATACAACCCGCCGTTCGCCGCGGCCTGAAAGAGTTCCTTCGCCCGTGGTTTCCAACCGGCAGCGTAGTAGACTACGCCGTGTAGGTTCTGCCACGGCGGCCGCAGCCCCGGCATGATCGCCGCCATACCATGCCGAAACAGCACACCATGTGTGAACACCACGGTGCTTGCCACAATCGTCATCGCGAACACCGGAAAAAGCAGGACGCGAGCCGCCGTCTTCCACCTCATCGCCCATTCGGTACCGAGCGCCAAGAAGAAGCTGAAGGTGACCGTGGCCGGCATGAAGTAGGTGGCCTTTAGTACATGATGGCCAGTGATCATGAGAGTCCCGCGGATGAAGAGCACGCACATGGCCAGCAGGGCAATCAGCATCAGCACGATGTCGTCGCGCCATCCCTTGCGGCAGAGGTGAGTGACGCCACGACCGATACCCACGAGTATGAGCAAGGTCGAAATCGCCCCGAGCGACAATAGAACCTGCCCGGCGCGACGCGCCTTGTTCGAGGCGAAAAGCGGCGGGGTAACGAACGCGCCGAAGCCGTCGAACCAAGCGTTGGCAAAAACGCCCGTCCACACCGATTCTCTCAAAGGGCTGCGAATGGCGCCCGGTGGCACATCTCCTCTGATCGACATGCCTCTGGGAAACTGCGGATAGAAAAGGATACCCGGATCGAACAGAACATACTCGAGAAAGCCGCGCTCTCCCTGTGTCTGCATCTTCTCGATGTGTCGGACCATGAACTCGTCGCGGCTCATCTTGAACGGGGTTCCGTAAAGACTCACATTGCGGGCGTAGTACCAACCGCACACGGTGACCAACACCAGTCCGACAATCGCCAGTGTTCTGATCCCGAGACGGACATTCCCCTTGACGACCGCCTTCAACGCGATCGTAGCAAACACACTCGCGACAGCCACGAGCGCCGTGAACTTCGTCAACATGGCCAGCCCAAGGCATACCCCGAGTGTAACCATGCGCGGCATCGTCGCTCGGTCCAGAACCAGGACAGCGAGCAGTAAAGAGATACTGCACAAGACGGCGTTGAGCCCTTCGTTCCCCAGAAACGGCGCGCCGTAGAGATGAACCGGAATGAACAACATCAGGCCGGGCGCGACGAGCTGCAAGACTCTGTTGTCGGGAGCGTACCGGCGCACGAGCAGATAGCTGACGACAGCGTGTCCCAGGCTCAAGATCCCCATGATCGCCGTACCGATATGTAGCCGCAAGAAAGGATCCAATCCCGTCAGGCAGTTCCATACCGACGCCATCACGGCATAGTAAAGAGGAGGATGAAAGAACGACCACCCAGCGGTCGCATCCGGTATGCGCCACGTATCGGCCAGAAACCAGATGTAGGTAAAATGGCCGAAGGAATCGTACCCCTTCAGTGGTGGCCAAACGAAGCTGTTGCTGACGCGCACGGCCGCCGCAACCAGCATCAGTGTCGCCGCCGTCAAGTTGAAAGTCCGCTTGCTCACTTACTTGGTCGTCTTGTGGGCAACCACCCTCAAAACCCCACCCTCCCCTGCCAGCGGCGCCACCACGGAGATCAGACCGGCGACGATACCCAGTGGCAGAGCCAGGATAGCGCTGGTCGCAGTATCGACCCGACTATAAGATAGTGGTTTCCGAATCAATAGCTGGAACAAGTGATTCTTCTGACGGCAGATACGGTTCAAGAAGGTCTGCAAAAGGCTGAAGGAATCATATTCGAGAGAGAAGGTGGACCAACGCTGCGCCTGGAACCCGCAGGTCGCAAGCGACCGCTCCAGAGTCTCGCGTGTGAAGTGAACCAGGTGCCTGGGAACGTCAAGGTGGTACCAGACCTCTCTACCGATTCGTGCTTGCCACCCCCCGAAGTTCGGCACCTCGACGAGTATTCTCCCCGAAGGCTTGAGCACCCTGTAGGCTTCGCCGAGCACGGCGCGAGGATCGGACAGATGTTCGAGCACATGCCAGAGCGTTACGAAATCGAACGCATCGGAAGGCAGACTTGACACCTCTTCCGGCGTCACGATTTCTATCCCGTACTCATCCCGCAATGCCATGACCGGAGCGTGTGCCTGCTCGACTCCCGCCACCTCCCACCCCTTACGCCGACACGCGAGAAGGAAGTCCCCTTTGCCACATCCGATGTCGAGCACACGCGCTCCCGCGGATGGCGTGCCTAGCTTGCGAGCACGCGCGGCCATTATCTGGTCCTTGAAGACGGGATGGCGCTCCCCATAGTAGTCTTGGGGATAATACTCCGGCAGCTTCTCCGGGCCCGGCTGTGGGTTTACGTACGCAACGTCACACTGCTGGCACGCTACAACATCAAACGAATCGCCGGATATTGGATCAGCTCCGGTAAACTCCGGACGCCACTGAGAAGAGCCACAAATCGGGCACGAAACTGTCATCATCGCCGCGATCACTCTTGGGCTGGTGGGAAAGCGATCACTCGAGGCTGCTCGACGCGGAACGCTTGCCCTCGATCACTACGTGCGCACTTCCATGACCTTCTTGAACGCGAGTAGGCCTTCACGCGCAGGCAGCAATCGCGTCTCCAACATGGCCTGGGTCGATCGGTTGTCCACCCCGCCGCGCTCCGGCCGCGCCGCCGGTTGGTCGAGCTCTTCGGTCGTCATGGGATTCAAGAACGAATCGTCCAAACCGAGAATCTCGGCAGCAAGGCGGGCGAACTCGATTCGCACCAGGTAGTCGGGACCGACTGGATGGGCAATACCCGTGTGACTACCGAGCGAGAGCTCCTTTACCGCCTCGGCCAGGTTCTCCACGTAAGTCGGCGTGCCCCACTGATCGGAGGGAACGTTCATCGTGACCCCATCCCCACCCTTCTGCAGCAGGCCCATGATGAAGTTCTTGCCCTCGGGGTGATAGCCGTAGACGCCGCAGACGCGGACGATCAGATGGTCGGCGACGGTGGCCTGGACAATCTGCTCGGCCTCGAGCTTGTGCTGCCCGTAGACGTTTATGGGAGACGGCTCGGCATCGACCGGATAGGGCCCGTCGGTACCGTCGAAGAGGTAGTCCGTAGAGAAATAAACGTAGCGCGCGCCGATGCGTGCCGCCGCCTGCGCGACGTTGCGGGTGCCGGCGACGTTCACTTGATATGACTCGCCGACCTCGCTCTCGCAGCGATCCACGTTGGGCTGCGCGGCAGGGTGCACGATCAGCCGCGGGCGCAGGCGATTGACGAATGCGTCGACTTCGGCCGCCTCGGTAATGTCGAGCCTTTCAAGTCCGGGCCGCTCGGTCTTGCAGTAAGTACCAACGGTGTCGCCGCCGAAGGCCCTCAGGAGCTCGGCTCCGACGAACCCGGATGAACCTACAACGAGAACACTCACGCCAGTGCCTATGACGAAACCGAACCGGCGTTGAGCCAGCGCAGTTTCGAGTCCACTCGCGTGCCGTCGATCAGGTAGTTGAGCTGCTTTAGACGAACCAGGTGGCGGCCTTCGAACAGCTCGCCATCGAGCTCGCACTTACTGAAGGCCTCGTAGATCTCGGTCACGCCGCTTTCCAGTTC
>PIVZ01000529.1 GCA_003354045.1 bacterium | reverse complement strand
CCTCTTCGCTCACGACGATGGCGGCGGCGCCACCGTCCGAGGTGGGGGAGCACTGAAGCTTGGTCAGCGGCTCGTAGATCGTCGGTGCGTCGAGAATCTCCTGCAGTGTGTACTGGTCGCGGAACTGCGAGTTCGGGTTGTGGACCGAGTGGCGGTGGTTCTTCTCTCCGACCGCGGCGAACATCTCGGGGGTCGTCCCATACTTGTCGGCGTGCTCACGACCGGCGTTGCCGAAGATCTGCGGCATCGGCGGAGCCTCTGCATACCCTCGCGCGTTGATCATGACTTCCATGAATTTCATGATCGGATTCGTGCCCTGCAGGTCTCCTCCTCCACCCAGAGCACCCTTTTGCATCTTCTCGAAGCCGAAGGCTAGAACGATGTCGGCGAGCCCCCCGGAAACGAGGTTGCGGGCCATCATCAGCGCCGTCGAGCCGGACGCGCAGTTGTTCGAGACGTTGTAGAGGGGGATGCCGCTCATTCCCACCTGGTAGAGCCCCTGCTGTCCCGCCGCCGAGAAGGCCATGACGAAGCTGGCCGCTGCCTGCTCGATCCGATCGAAGGGGATCTTGCAGTCCGCGAGCGCGGCCTCGATCGATTCCTTCGCCATGTCCGGATAGTCCCACTCCCGGCTTCCCGGCTTCTCGAACTTCGTCATTCCGACACCGACGACGTAGGTCTTTCGACTCATCTCGATTCTCCTCGACTGCTACAGGGGCAGTGGTGGTGCCCAAAAAACCTCATCCGCACAGAGATTATTGAAGTATCGCCGGACTGAAGGAAGGCTCGCGGCCGGCGTTGCGTCACCGACTGGCCGTCTGCGGAGCAGATTTCCAGCGCGAACGGGGAAAAGGTGTCGAATACTCGACAAAATTCTCCCGTTCACGATGAGAATCTGCACCGAGAATCTCCACCGCCAGTCCCAGACTTCACCGCAGACGGATTAGATTGTGACGATGCACAGCCTCGCCGTGAGCGAGCAAGCGCCGCGACCCGACAGGAAGCGACGCGTTGACCTCGGCATCCTGCGCGAAGAGATAAAAGGGCGCCCCTACGAAGAGTTCTTCCTACCCATGAACGCCGATGTCTTCGGGGTTAGCCCCAACCCGTCGAGTACGGTCGAGAGCCCCGAGGTCAAGGACCTTTGGCCTTGTATTGCTCACTGTCCTTCTTGCTGAAGGCCGTGAAACTCGTTTTGAAGCACCCGACCAAGCCCCCGTCGTCGATCAGCAGTTGGATGACGACCGGCTCGGTCAGGCTGGCGGTGGCCGACGAACTCAGGAAGCCGCCCTTGCCTTGAGCTTTGATCTGAATCTGCGACTTGCCGCCTGGGCCTTCCTTGAACTTCGCCTGGGTGATGCCGTGGGGGGAGCCTCCCTTGTTCTTGTACTTGAAACCCTTCGTGCCGGTCGCCTTCCAGCACGGTTTGCCGTCGCAAAGCTCGACACTTCCTCCGGCCGGAAGAGACATCTCGAGCAGTTTACCTCCGGCATCGTAAATGCAAACCCGATAGCCGTTGGTACCGACGTCGGGAGCCTTGAAGTCGGCCGCAATCACGGTTTCTCCTTTGTTCCACTTCCACTTGATCCGGTCCTTGACGTCGGAAGTCTTGTCGACGATCTGGATCGACGATTTACCGACACCGACACCGCCCTGGGCCAGCTTGCAGCTCAAGCCAGGCTCCGGTGCCGGTCCGCAGGGCGAAGCGTCGATGATCGCTCGAATCACCCAGTCCCCGGTGACTCCGAGCAAGCAAGCGTCGTTCCAACCGCTGGGAACGACAAAGATGGCGTTCTTGCCCGACTGACAGCCGTCGGCATCCCACGCGACGTCGGGCCCGAAGGGACCCGTTCCGGAAGTCTGGTTGAGCAATTCGAGATCGACGACGAACTGTTGGCCTTGGCTTACTGGAACGGCGATCGAAACGGTGTCCGTGGGGGGATCCAGGAAACGGAACTCGTTGAAGGCTCCGTCGATCAGGGTCGGCCCAGGGATGACCGCATTGACCGCGCCGCCGCTTTGCATGACGGCGCCCGGCACCGGAAACGCGCCGGCCGCGGAAATCGTGATGGCGGCTTCGACCGAGGGCGGCGCGCCTCCGAGTACGGACTTCCAGAGGATTTGAACGCCCACGATCTCCCCATCGACCGGAGCGGTCAGATAGGCGGCGACTCGCTCGGCCGGAATAAAGCAGTTGCAGGGGGTCGCTGCGGAGCCGTCGGTGGCGGAATCGTTTTGCGCGATCACCTCGGCGGCTTGAACGCCGGCCACCAGGGGAAGCATTGCGGAAAACAGTAAGCAAAGAAGAGCGGCTCCGGTCTTGCGGGCCAATCGAAGAAGAACGCTTCCGAGGTGTGAGATCATGTCGATCCTCCGGCCAACGGTAGACGAATGCCAAGGGCTCGACCGCGAGAAGGAGTCGTGACGGCGGATCCTTGCATCGCAGGAAGTCTGTCCGAGGTCACCGTAGGAGCAGGCCGGGGCCGAGTCAACTCCGGAGCGCCGGGCCAGGATACAGCTCGAACCCTTTCGAGCACGATCCGTTGTCCCTCGCAAAAACCTCATCCGCACATAGATCAGTGACGTATCGCCGCGCCGAGGGAAGGCTTGATCTGTGCGATTCGGCCCCCGGATCGTTCCTCGACCGTTGTGTCGAGTACCCGACGGATTTTTGCGCTCTTACGTTGGCGATCTGCTCGGCTCTTCCTCGACCGATGTGTCGAGTATCCGTCAGAAATTTCCCGTTCACGCTGGGAATTTGCTCCGCTGACCGGCAGAGTCTGTCGCGGTCCATTGACAGGGTTGCGATCTCGGTGGCCACGGCGAAGATGCCCGCCATGGCCGGGTGAGAACACCGTCAGCAAGTCTACGACCACCGGTTCCGTGACCTGGTCCGCACGTGTCGAGTAGTCGACACATTTTGCCCGTTCACGTTGGTAATCTGCTCCGTTGTGTCGAGTACTCGTACAGAAAATTCCCGTTGACGTCGAGAATTTGCTGGGGGGCTCCCCGGGGCCTTGATGCACCCTCTGTGATTCCGCTTGCGACAGCGCACCCCGTTGGCCTAGTCTCAGTGTACCACCCACGTCTTGCCCGCTGTCGTTAAGGCTGCTCACAATGGAGGAGGAAACCACCATGCAACGGATTATGTACGCTCTCTCGGCGTCGGCGGTTGGGCTTGTGCTAGTCGCCGCCTTCTTGGTCTACCCCCAGTTCGCGTCCGCCCAACCCTGTGGGGCCACAGCCCATTACATCGGTATGCGAAGGGCCATTGCTTGGAACCCATCGGTCTGTACGACCGCACAGGTTACCATGTCCTCCCCCGTGGGTGATGCCTCGTCATGCCAGGTTACGCCTTCCTACCTCGGGTTGAGGGCTAATTGGCTCAGTACTGCCGTTCGCACCATGGACCCCACGGGGGGATGCATTTTCAAATGCTCGGCCGGCGCAAAACAATGCAAGGTCGACCGCGACGGCCTCCCCGTCGAGCTACTGAGCTTCGGCGTCGAGTAGTGCTCAACAACGCGCGCCCCTCTTCTATAGGGAGGGGGAACAGCGTAGCAGATTCTCAACCTCAACGGGAATAATCTGTCTGAGTACTCGACACCGTGGGTAATCGGTTCCGGGTGAGCAGGGCGGGCTGACGACAGTTCCTATGCCCCACGGGCCGGGTTGCGATCTCGGTGGTCACACCGAAGATGTCGGCCATGGCCGAGCAACAGTATAGTCAACAAGTCTACGACCACCGACTCCGGGATCTAGTCCGGACTG
>PIVZ01001113.1 GCA_003354045.1 bacterium | reverse complement strand
ACGGAGGACGGGCGCTACCGCGTGGACGATCTGCTTCTCCAGACGGTCGAGCGAGTGTCGGACACGCTGTTCATGGACTCAGCCAGGCAGCTGGCGGAGCCGCCGGTGACCCTGGTCCACGGCGATCTGCATGTCGAGAACCTGCTCCTCGACGACCGTGCCGGTGAGCTGCACGCATGGCTCTTCGACTGGCAGGACGTAGGCATCGGGCACCCGGCTCGCGATTTCGCCTACGTCCTGGCCGGAAACACCGCCGTGGAAGTGCAGAGGGAGAGGGGAGAGGAACTGCTCCGGGCGTACCTGACGGCTCTCCGCGAGCGTGCCGCGGTCGACTACGAATTCGCCAGGCTCATCGAGGACTACACTGCCGCCGTGCGCTGGGAGTTTCTGTATCAGGTGATCTTCCTGCGACAGTTCGAGCCCGAGACGGCTCACGACCTCCGTACGCTTCAGCTGGAGTGGGAGCGCCTCGCCGCCGCGTTCTGCGCGTGTTGAAACGCAGACGGCGGAGGACAGCGGTGAGATGATCCGTCGCCACTCGATCCAACCATGACAGTTCTTGATTGCCTGCTCACAGATCTGATTTCGGTCGACATACGTCAATGGTTGTGACAGAGTTGATCAGGTCTACATGCGAGAAAACAGACAGCTGCAGGCGGCGTAGGCAGGATCCTGATTGGGTCGAAGGGCATGCTGCCACTACATCTTGGCCCCCGACCCGGACCGCATGCGTCGTCGAGCTCCGGCTTACGGGAAGGAGGACGACTCATGAGCACTCGCCAATTGCAGTCACTCCTTGCGACGTTCGCGATCCTCGTCGCCATCGGTCCGCAACCTGCATGGGCACAGGAGTACGAGGTCACTGACCTCGGCGCATTGGGCGACGTCAACACTCCCTGGTCGGTCAACTCGATGGGAC
>PIVZ01000528.1 GCA_003354045.1 bacterium | reverse complement strand
TTCTCGATCGCACCATCATCACCAGATTGTCGCCTGCTGCAGAGGCTTTTATCAGAGCCACGGTGACTAAGGCCGGTTCGAGTAGCCACGGCGTGAGCCACACGCCGGGTAGCACTGCGACCGCACCGATCACGGCCAGCACGTAGTTGGAGACGCCGGCCGTGTGACCGCGCATGGAGGGCTCGACCGGTACAGAGGCCCGCAGGCAGTACACCGACCGGAGGAGATAGAGGCCGAAAGAGACCGCCAGCGCATAGAGCGGTAGCCAATTGGCGTGGTCGGAGTAGCGGGTGGCGCTGCCGGTGACCGGGTGGCTCCACACCGCCTGCACCGCGAAGCCGGCGAAGGCCAGCGCCAGGAATGCGGCATCGCAGATATTGTCGATGAACCGCCCTCGAATGGTGGCAGTCCCGTGCTTGCGTGCGAGCACTCCATCCCAGTAGTCGGTCAGGCAAGCCAGGGCGGTGAGCGGCAGCACCAGCCACGAAGACGATGCGCGTAGCATCTCGGCGAGGACCACCACCCCCAGGACCGGCCTGCTCAGGCTGAGCAAGTCGTCGCTCCCGAGTGCGCGCCCTCCACTCAAGTCGGCGATTCCCTCACGCGTGCGTCCCAGCAGGCAAAGTGGCCGGCGGCAACCCGCTCCACCGGCCGCTCCTCCTCGAGAGAGGCCACGTAGACCTGGCTCTGTCCGTCGAGACGCTCACTGGACGGCTCCGTCATATGGCCGGCAAACACCAGCCGCGAGCCGTCCGGCGAGATCAACGGATGCGAGCAGGCAAACTGGTCGAAGAACCAACAGAAGTAAACGAGGTCGCGGCTCGGGTAAAAGCTCTTGCCCAAGCGCTGCGTATCGCCCCCCACGTCCACGACCGACCACTGCATGCCCGAGCACTCATCGAAGGCCATCGTCACCAGGCGCTTCGAGCAGGGCGACCAGAAGAAGCTGGCCACCTCGCCGATCTCCAGATCGGTGGTACGCCCCGTTGCCACGTCTACCAGGGTTATGCCTTGGTAGAGATGAGGCGAGTCGCCGAGCGCCTGTGAAAGCGCCAGCGTGCGACCATCAGGCGACCACATCATCACGGTCTGTCCTTCAACCGGACAGACTATCTCGCCGACGCCATCGTCTACGCGATAGAACGCGAGAAGCTCCTGCTTGTCGTGGCTGGCGTCCACGTAGGCCAACCGGTCGCCCTCGGGAGACCAGGTCGGTGTGCGAAACTCTCCGGGGTTGAGCCTGGCCACCTCTTCACAGTCGTCTTCTATACGAAACACCCGGAGCCGCGCGTCCGAGTACAAGCTGCCACTACCGCCGGTATGCACGGCAATGTAGCTGTCCTTCGGCGACCACGCCCAGAACAGAGGGGCGCCGCGTTCCAGTGTGAAGGTCTTTCCGGGATTTCGTATGTCGGCAATCTCGAGCGCGAGCTCGTCCTCGCCTTGCAACAGAAGGGCGATGTGGTCCGAGTCCGGTGACCAGCTCTCGCACACCGGTGCCGCTTCCTGCATGCGCCATATCTCGTGCATACGCACACCGTCGTCAGCCACAGCATAGAGTCCGGCCTCAGGCATGTGCCCACTGCGTACTCCGAAGCACGCAACGTGCGAGCCGTCCGGAGAGTAGGCCGGCCACACGTAGTAGAGCCTATCCGCCGTAAATGAGTCGGCCCAACCCCAGGTCAGCCTACGTGGATCGTGATCTGCACCGATCTCGTAAACGTCACCATCGTCGCCTACGTAGACGAGCCGACAGGGATCCTCCTCTTTCAACTTCTCCACCTCCGCCCCAGCCCCACGGCCGCACAGTTGAGAGAGCATGTGCAGAGTTATCGCGAACGAGACGACCAAGCTCTCGACGGCCAACCCGCCGACTCGCTGGTCTCCTCAGTGAAACGTCACCCGCTCAATCCACCAACACCGCCCACCTCGACGTCTATGTGATTCTTACGCGAACTGGTCTTGCGCAGCAACACGGCCAGTGCACCGTTTCCACCGTCGCACTCGCGGGCGGAGACGAAGGCCAGCACGCGGCGCGCACTCGGACCCCTCGCCAGCCAATCCGGTACGCCTTTTCGCAGCACACCTTCCTGACCGGGAGAGTTGCGGCCCTTGCCGGTGATCAACAGTACGCAGCGATGGCCGCGTCTTTGGCTCGTGCGAATGAATTCATCGACGGCGGCGCGTGCATCTTCGAACGCCATGCCGTGGAGGTCGATGTGGGCCTTTACGGCGAACTCGCCGCGTTCCAGCTTGGCCAACGTCTCACGGCTGACGCCGTCGGTACGGCCGCGCACAAAATTGTCCGAATAGCTGACGTCGAAACCCGCCGCCGCCTCGAGCGCCGCGAGATCGCTGTCGCGTCCCGCTGCTATCGAGGCGAAGTCGGCGACGTGGCGCCGCACCACGCGCCCGCGCCCTCGCTTGATGGGCTGTACGCCCATGGTCGCCTCGGCGAAGCTCTCGGCTTCGCTAAGCGGCGCCGCGGCGGGCGGCCCTGGCGGCGCCGGTTCGGCCACCCGAGGTGGCTGCTCGGGGAGGCGCGGCTCGCGAGTTCGCCTCTTGCCCATCTCCGCGCCGAGCCCTGCGAAGGGCGCGTTGAATGCCGCCTCTGCCGACTTTGGCTGGGTTGCCTGGGTTGGCTTGGTTGCCTGCCTCGCCTTCTTCCGTGTCCGTTTGCCCTTGTGCGATGCCATCGTCTGTCGCCTCGCGCGGATCGGTCGGAAGCCCGAGAACCGTTCCACGTCCACGATAGACGCCGCCGCCGCCCGTGCGCAACCGCATCGTCTTGGAAGGTCGCAGACGCGCCGCTAACATACCCGCAAGCCCGGCCGACAAGCCGCCCCTACGTGCGGGTGGACTTGCAGCCAACGAGGTTCACAAAATGACTGCACGCCCGCGCAAGACAACCTTCTATCTTTTCGTCCCCCAGGCCGGCATGAGCTACCCGATGCTGCGCGAGCGCGCACAGCTGGCCGAAAGGCTCGGCTACGACGGGTTTTGGCTGGTGGACCACTTCTGGGCCGACGGAAACCCGGACTTCGACTTCGTCGAGGGCTGGACGACGGTGGCCGCTCTGGCCGCGGAAACCGAGAGGCTGCGTCTCGGTCTGCTGGTTACCTGCAAAGCGTTTGGCAACCCCGGTTTGTTGGCCAAGATGGCCGCCACCGTGGACCACATCAGCGAAGGCAGGCTCGAGCTCGGTATGGGCGCCGGCTGGATGGAATCCGAGTACCTGGCCTATGGCTACGAGTTCCCCTCGATCGGCACTCGGCTCGCGCAGCTCGGCGAGGGGCTGGAGGTCGTCCGTTCGCTGTTGAGCAAACCGCGCACCACCTTCGAAGGCCGGCACTACCGGCTAAACGATGCGCCGTGCGAGCCCAAGCCGCTACAGTCGCCGCTGCCGATAACGATCGGCGGTTCCGGAGAGAAGGTGTTGCTTCGGCTGGTAGCAGAGCATGCCCAGCGCTGGAACTGTCCGATGAACGCGGCCGGCGAGATCGGCCGCCTGCAGGAAGTCCTGGCCGCGCACTGCGAAAAGGTCGGGCGCGACGTCAATGAGATTACCGTCAGCGAACAGACGGTGGTCGTGCTCGGCGCCGATCGCGAGGGCTATGAGGCCAAGAGAGCCATTGCCGAGGTAATGGTGGGCGGCTTCGCGAACCTCGATCAGGTGGCCGTGGCCGGCACGCCTGAGGAGGTCACGGCCGGCCTGCGCGCAAAGATGGACGCCGGAGTTACAGACTTCGCGCTGCTCTTCGGCGACTTCGGCATGGA
>PIVZ01001112.1 GCA_003354045.1 bacterium | reverse complement strand
CCTCTATGAGTCTGACTTCGTCGATCACATCACCTCCATGTTCTCGACCAGATACTCGCGTCCCGACACGAGGTCGAGCTTTCCCTCGCCGCAGTCCGGACACTTGGCCTCGCCGAGGTCGTCACGTTTGATCTCGAACGTGCGTGAGCACGCCGCGCACGAGACTACTATCGGCGCACGCGTGATTGCCAGTTCGGCGTTCGCTGCGAGAGTGTCGCGCGCTATGTACTCGAAATAGTGCTGGATCCACTCGTCCTCGAGATCGGAAAGCTCCCCGATGCGGAGGTGTATCCGAACGACCCGGGTGACGTCGTGGCCCTTCGTGTGCTGGAGAACGACATTCAGTATGCGTTCCGTTACCTGTAGCTCGTGCATTGCGAGGGATCCTCAGGGCGCGTTGCCTGCACCGTTTCCGTCGTGGGTTCCTTTCGGGTCAGGCTGGAAGCCGCCGCTAGCGGCCTCCATCTCGTCATGCAGGGATGAACTCCTGCGGCCTCACCTCGGACATGCCGATGGCCTCCGGCGCGCAGACCACCTGGCACATGCCGCAGCCCATACACTTCTCGGCGTTGATTGCTACGAGTCCGTTGCCGTCCTTCATGGCCAGGGCCTCGAAGAAGCACCTCTCCACGCAGAGCTCACAGCCGTTGCACTCGTCCTCGTCTACCACGGCGAGGAAGCGGCTTGGCGCGGCGAACTTGCCAAGGCCGGTCCGCGTCGAGGCCCAGTTGATGCAACAATCGCTACAGCAGTTGCAGATCACCAGGCCGAGCGACTGCCTGTTCTCGGTTACGTGGACGAGTCCCTCTTCCTTGCACCTTTCGAGTATGCTGAGCGCCTCGTCGCGTTCGAGCTTGCGGCCGGTGCCACGGTCGATCGCGTAGTCGGCGGCGCGGTCCAGCTGGAGGCAATTGTCGATC
>PIVZ01000527.1 GCA_003354045.1 bacterium | reverse complement strand
CGTGCGCTCATAGACGACGTGATTAGCAGCCTCGAAAAACAGTGGCCCGAGAAGATGGCCTGCATAGACACTGAGGTTCCGGATGCCCTCGTCGTGGAGACGGATCGCCAAAGGTTGTTCCAGTGTGTGTCGAACTACCTGGCCAACGCGGTCAAGCACGTCGATGAGGGGAAGGTTGCCCTCATCGCCGAGGAGACAGGAACTCTCGTCAGGATCGTCGTAAAGGATTCCGGCGTCGGCATCGCGCCAGATGAGATCGAGCGCCTCTTTGAACCCTTCCCACGCATCGACGTAGCCACTGAAGAATGGCCTTTGGGATCGGGTCTCGGACTTTACATGACAAGAGTGATAGCGACCTCGTTGCTTGGCGGGTCCGTAGACGTTACCAGCAAGCTCGGCGAGGGCAGTGAGTTCATCCTCGAGTTTCCCAAGACACCCTGAGCGCTTCGATGGGTAGGGCGGGATTGCTATTGGTGGTGATCTGTCTCACCGGCTGTATGAGTCCACCGCGGCCGGACGTTCTCCTGGTCACCTTCGACACGACACGTTACGATCGCTTCGGTTGCACCGGCGATCCAACCGCCAGTACGCCCAACGTGGACGAACTGGCGGCGCGGGGCACCCTGTTTGCGCGCGCATTTGCCAGCGTCGGACTCACGCTGCCCTCGCACACGACCATTCTCTCCGGGCTGGAGCCGCTCGTGCATGGCGTCCACAACAACGGGCGCTTTCGCGTAGACGATAGCATCGAGACTCTCGCCGAGCGGCTATCGGCGCAAGACTACCAAACGGGGGCGTTCGTCGCGGCCTACGTCCTCGATTCCTTCTATAACTTGAACCAGGGATTCGATGTCTACGACGACGAGACCGAGCGTGAGCGCCGGCGTCTCGAATTCTCGGTGCCGACGCGCCCGGCCGAAGAGGTAACCGACAGGGCGCTGTCATGGCTGGCAGACCTGGACGACGAGCGGCCGTTCTTCTTGTGGGCGCACTACTACGACCCGCACCGGCCGTGGGTCGTCGATGCGGGCTATGAGCACATTCGCGACGCTTATGCTGCCGAGATCGCCTACGCGGATGCGCAATTCGGACGACTACTGGAGGCCGCCGGAAGTGTGAGCGACCGCGACATACTTGTCGTGTTCACAGCCGATCACGGCGAGGGTCTGGGCGAGCATGGCGAAGAAACGCACGGTATTCTCGCTTACGATTCGGTGTTGCACGTTCCGCTCATAGTGGCCGGACCCGGTGTGCCGCGGGGCCGGCGCAGTGAGGCGTACGTGCGTCACGCCGACATCGTACCGACGGTTCTGGGCGCGCTGGGGCAGCGCAAGCCCGAGGGCCTGGACGGTCGAGATCTGATCGCACGCGCAGTCGGCGACGATTCGGAAGACTCGGCAGTCGGCTACTTCGAGAGCCAGGGGCCGCACTTCGATCACGGTTGGGCGGCCATGGATGGGGTGCGCACGGCGCGGTGGAAGTACACCGGCGCGCCCGAGCCGCGCGAGCTCTATGACCTTGCGGTGGACCGTCGTGAGCTCAGCAATCTAGTGGACGTCCGTGCCGAGATCGCTCGAGAGATGCACGGCAGGTACGAGGAACTGCGCCGCAGTGCACAGGAGATCGGCCGGCCCCTCGATGACGATGATCTCGACCTCGAGAGGCTCAGCCGCCTGGCTGCACTCGGCTATGTGGACGGTGGCGGCAGGCGTGAGGGCGAGGAGCCGGACCCGCGCAAGGTGGGCCGCACATTCAACTGGGTGGACGGCGCCCGCAGCGCAGCCATGCGTGGTGACTACGAGCGTGCCATCGAGACGCTCGAGACGCTGAGGCAGAGCGAAGCGTTGCGCCCGTTGGTGCTGCGGTCGCTGGCGCCGGTGTACGTCGAGAGCGGACGCTTCGAGGAGGCGATCGCCGCTTATCGCGACTATATCGAGCTCACTGACGCCAAGGAGGCCAAGGTCGGTCTGGCTGGTGCGCTCGAACGTGCCGGCCGCGGCCCGGAGGCG
Source organism: bacterium (assembly GCA_003354045.1). Lineage (GTDB taxonomy): Bacteria > Desulfobacterota > Binatia > UBA1149 > CAITLU01 > PIVZ01. Next base: position 1,770 of record PIVZ01000527.1, on the reverse strand, counting down.
CTCGAGCTGGTGCGGGGAATCGAGGGCAGCTCACAGCGCTTGGTCGCTATCGAGGCGCGGCTGCTGGCAAAGGCGGGCAGGGCGGAGGAGGCCCGAAGTGTGATCGACGAGCGGCTTGCGGGGCCGGCGTTGACAACGGTTCGGCTGCGCACGCGTGCGGAGCTCGTCATTGAGATGGCGCCATTCGATGGTGGTGCGGGCGAGCTGCGCGGGCTTCTTGCCGAGGCCGCCGACGATCCGTACCTCGAGAGCTGGCTCGGATATTACCTTGCGGTTTGGACCGATGACTGCGATGTGGCCGAAGCGAGAAGGCTTCTCGAAGAAGCGGTCGAGGTCGAGCCGGAGAATTTGCGGCTGCTGGCGAATTCGGCCTGGGGCGTTTACCGGTTAGGCGATGCCGCAAGCGCCATCGAGCGTCTCGAAGCGGTGCTGGCAATGGAGACCGAGGCTCACTTGGAGCGCTTCCGCCTCGCGTACGTTCTTGCCGAGCAAGGCGATACTCGAAGGTCTCGGGAACTGGCAGCGACTGCGCTGCGGCTGTGGCCGGGGGCGCCGTGGGCTGCCGATGCCCGTGAGCTGCTCGCTCGTCTGGACGGTGCCGCGGCCGGCGCGGAGCAGGATTGACGATGCGCAGTTTCGTCGATGTCGGTGGGCGATCTCTCGAAGTCGCCTGTGTCGTGATGATCGGCCTGATGGCTGCGTGCTCGCGGCCGGCTGTGCCGAACCTCGTACTGGTGACCCTCGACACGACACGGGCCGACCGCCTCGGTGTCATGGGCGACAGTGAGGCCCGCACTCCGAATTTGGACGCCATGGCTGCGAGCGGCGTACTCTTCGAGCGTGCCTACGCCAGCGCACCTCTCACCCTGCCTTCGCACACGACACTGATGACGGGGTTGGACCCCAATGAGCACGGCGTGCACGACAACGGCCTCTTCGTCGTAGGCGAGGAGATAGAGACCGTTGCCGAGCGCCTGAGAGATCATGGCTACTCTACCGCAGCGTTCATCGGCGCCGTCATCCTCGATTCGGAGTTCGGGTTGGACCAGGGCTTCGAGGTCTACGACGACCGTATCGAGAACAGGCGCCAGCCTCTGCAGGCCGACGTACCGTCCCTCCGTGGCGGCGCAGTTACCGACCGTGCCCTCGAGTGGCTCGAGCGAGAGGCAGACTCTCCCTATTTCGTCTGGCTCCATTACTACGACGTGCATGCGCCGCGCCAGCCCCCGCCGCCATTCGATGCCATGGACGATCCCTATGCAGGCGAGCTCGCCTACGTGGATGCCCAGATCGGGAGGCTCGCGCGTTATTTGGAGGAACGCCGGGGCGAGGCCGAGACGCTCATCGTCGTGGTCGGAGACCACGGCGAGAGCCTGGGCGAGCACGGCGAGCTGACGCACGGTGCGGTAGCCTACGACTCCACTCTCCATGTGCCGCTGATAGTGGCCGGCTCGGGCTTTCCCGCCGGTGTTCGTACGGCGGCCTTCGCGCGTACCATCGACATTGCGCCGACCATTCTTGCCGCTGCGGCATTGCCACCGCTCGAGCGCTCGCGGGGCCGGCCGCTGCAAACATTGATAGCCAAGGCTAGCTACGATGCGGCCGCCGACGAGGCGACGGCTTACTTCGAAGCGGCGAGCCCCCGCTACAGCTTTGGATGGGCGGCGATTCGCGGTGTGCGCGACTCGCGCTGGAAGCTTACGGTGGAGCCGGACCCCATCGAGCTCTACGACGTCATCGTGGATCCGCGCGAGACCCGCAACGTAGCCG
>PIVZ01000526.1 GCA_003354045.1 bacterium | reverse complement strand
TTCGTGTCGCTTACCGAGGACGGGCGGGCTCTGGCCGAAAAACTCGAGGGCTGTGCGGACGAGTACTGCGAGCGCATCCTCGCCCGTATCGAGCCCGGCCAGCGTGAAGAGGTCGTCCGTACCTTGATGCTCGTTGCCGAAGCTATCGACGAGCTGCCCGATTCCTGCTGCTAGACAGGAGACGTAAATGGCCACACTTTCTCGAAGACAGTTTCTCAAGGCGGGCGCCGCGGGCACGTTGACGCTCGCGTTCTCGCGCCTTGCCTGCAGCCGCCAGCAACCGTTTCCCGAGCCGCTGAAGACGCCTGCCATGCCTGCCTACGGCGACTGGCGAGATGTTTACCGGAAGAAGTGGGCGTGGGACCGCGTGGTGCGGGGTACGCACACGGCCTCCAACTGCGTGGCGGCCTGCGCCTGGAACCTCTACGTGCGCGATGAGCTGGTCTTCTTCGAGGAGCAGTCGGCGCCATATACGGCCTCCAACTCGAGTTTGCCGGATTTCAACCCGCGCGGTTGCCAGAAAGGCGCCTGCTACAGCGACCTCAGCTATGGTCCGGCGCGCGTCAGCTACCCGCTCGAGCGAGTGGGGCCGCGGGGAGAAGGGCGCTGGAAGCGAATCTCGTGGGAAGAAGCCCTGGCACAGATCTCCACGGAGCTCGTCGGCGCCCTCGACAGGCGCGGCGGCGAAGGGGTCATCTGCGAGCTCGGCGGAAACATCGATTACGGCCCCAGCACCACCGGCACCATGCGCTTCTTCGGTCAGATGGGCGTTCCAATGACTGCCTCGGTGGCGCAGATCGGCGATCTCCCGATCGGTGGCACGATAACGATGGGCCTGCCCTTTACCGACGGCAGCTCGGATGACTGGTTCTGCTCGGACTATCTCGTCCTCTGGGCGTTCAATCCCTCGGCCACGCGCATCCCCGATGCCCACTACCTCAACGAGGCGCGCTATCGCGGGGCCAAGGTCGTTTCCATAACTCCCGACTACGGCCCGAGCGCGATTCATAGCGACATGTGGCTGTCGTTGCGGCCCGGGACCGATGCAGCGCTGGCGCTCGCGGCATGCAACGTCGTCGTAGCGGAAGACCTCTATGACGACGCCTACGTACGCGAGCAGAGCGATCTGCCTTTCCTCGTACGCAGCGACACGGGCCGCTTCTTGCGCGAGTCGGACGTGGTCGATGGTGGCAGCGACGAAGTCTTCGCCCTGTGGGACGAGAGCAAGTCCGAGATCGCGTGGGCTCCTGGCTCGATGGGAAGCTCCGAGAAGACGCTGAAGGTGGCCGACGGTGTGCGCCCGGCACTCGAGGTCGAGACCGATGTGGAGCTTGCCTCGGGCGACCGGGTCGAGGTGCGCACGGTGTTCTCGCTGTTACGAGAGGGTTTGGGCAGTCTGAGCCCCGAGAAAGCGGCCACGATAACCGGCGTGTCGGCCGGGGCCATCCGGCGCTTTGCACGTGAGTTCGCCGCCGCACCCTCGGCGCTCATAATCTCGCAGTTCGGCATCTGCAAGAACTACCACTCGGACCTCGCCCAGCGCTCGCAGATTCTTCTTGCCTCTCTTACCGGCAATCTGGGGCGCGCGGGCGGTGGCTGGCGCTCCGGCACCTTCGTCGCGCTCGACGGAATGGGTTTGGTGGCCATGCAGGAGAAGCTCGACATTCTCCATCTGCTGTGGACGGCGGCCCACTCTCAGTTCGACCCCAAGGCGGTGATGGGCAACTTCGTCAAGCTGTTCATCTCCGGGACCCTGTTCCACACCGTACACGGAGGTCTCGAAGAGTTTCAGACCAGTGCCGCGCATGGCGATCCGGCGCTGGCAAACGGCGCGGCGCCATACTTGAAGGAAGCACTTGCCAAGGGACATTTCCCGATTGGTCCGCCGCCGGACGCCGACCCGCCCGAGGTCGTAGTCTCTGTGTTTGGCAACGTGTTGCGACACAGCAAGATGGGCAATCGGGTTCGCGACACGTTGTTCGCCAATGCGCGCCTGGTCGTGGACGTGACCTTCCGTATGAGCGAGACGTCGCGTAGTGCCGACATCCTGCTGCCCGCCGCCAGCTGGTATGAGAAGATCGGTCTGAAGAAGATACCGACGATCGTGCCTTACGTAACGCTGGGCGATCGTGCCGTTGCGCCTTTGAACGAGGCGAAGGGCGAATGGGAGATTTTTTCGCTGCTCGCCCGCGCAGTGGCGGAGGAGGCCCGGCGCAACAACGTCAGCACCGTCAAGAGCTTTCGCGGTGAAGATCTCTCGCTGGACAGCCTCGACGAACGCTTCAGCGATGGCGGCCGTTTCGGCCCCGACGGCGAAGACGATGTCATGGCCTTCATGCTGAGCGTTTCGGCCGCCGTCAAGGGTATCGATCTCGAAACCCTGCGCCGTGAGGGCGGTGCCGTGCGGCTGACCGGTTTGGGGCCGCAGGGAGGCACGGCAGGTGTCTTCTCGGAGTACAGTCAAAACGAGCCGATAAGTCCGCTACGCGACTTTACCGAGAAGAAGCAGCCGTATCCGACTTTGACCGGCCGCCAGCAGTTCTACATCGACCATCCCTGGTTCCTCGCGCTAGGGGAGCAGCTGCCCACGCACAAAGAGCCGCCGGCCATGGGCGGCGATCATCCCTTTACCCTGACCAGCGGTCACACACGCTGGAGCATCCACTCGATGTGGCGCGACCACGAGCTGATGTTGCGTATGCAGCGAGGCGGACCGGTGGTGCTATTGAACGACGGAGACGCCGGTAAGAGGGCCATCGGGGATAACGACGACGTGAGAGTCTGGAACGACCTCGGCAGCTTCCAGGCAAAGGCGGTGCTTACCGCAGCCATCCGCCCGGGACAGGCGCACATCTACCATGCGTGGGAGTCTCACCAGTTCCCCGGGGGCAAGAACCACCAGTGCCTGGCGCCGAGTCCGCTCAAGGTCACGCAGCTGGTCGGCGATTACGGCCATCTGCGTTGGAGCTACGGTTATTACGAGCCCAATCAAGTCGATCGAGACACAAGGGTAGATGTCACCAGGGTATAGGCGCGCGTAAGCCCGACCGCGCCTCGACAATGTCGCTGCACGGCCGTTTCAACGGCGGTGCCGGGGTGCGCCTGAGAGACCGCCTCGTCCCGTTTCTAAAGCCGGCCTAGCGCGCGTCATGCGGCGTAACACTTCGAGCTCCTCGATCGTCCAATTCTACAGAGAAGCCAGCGAGCGCGCAGGAGCGAAGACATGACAATCCGTGACCACATAGAAGACAAGAGCGAGCGCTGGGGACGCCTCGTCGTTGCACATCCATGGACGGCCATTGTTGCCATGCTGGGACTGACGATTGCCCTGAGCTCACAACTCCCTCATCTGGTGATCGACCACTCGCTCGAATCATTCATCCACGAGGACGATCCCACCCTGATTCGTTACAATGAATTCCGCGACGAGTTCGGGCGTGACGACATTTCCATCATCGCAATTGAGCCCGAGGCGGTCTTTGATCTCGCATTTTTCGAGAAGCTGCGTGCCTTGCACCGGGATCTCGAAGCGGAAGTCCCCTACACCGAGGAGGTGGAGAGCCTGATAAACGCCCGCTGGACGCGAGGGGAGGGCGACACTCTGGTAGTCGAGGACCTTCTCGAAGAGTGGCCGCAGAGCCAGGCCGAGGCACGGGCGCTGAGAGCGAGGGTCTTCGCCAATCCTCTCTATGTAGACACCCTGGTCTCCAGGGATGGTCGCTTCACATCGGGCATGATCGAGCCGTACGCATACTCGGCGTTGGAGAGCCAGGCTGGGC
>PIVZ01000033.1 GCA_003354045.1 bacterium | reverse complement strand
ATCACGCAAGACTCGTGCGGGCTTTTCCGTCTCTCGGCCGGCGTCGCCTTTGCTTGCGGGGCCACCTTAGCAGGCATCGCCCGGGCACGGCTCGCCTTCCCCCGCTGCCAGGCCTGGGCGAAAACATATTGATTGCTCAATATTGATAAACCGGCGTCATTGATGCAAGTTCGCTCTCGACGAGGCGGCGTGGTCGCCCCTGCCGCTGGCGTGAGGCACGCCACGCGGGGCATGATCGCGAGGATTGTGGAGGTCAAGCGATGAGCACGTCGTCTGAATGGCCGCTGGCGGGCCTGCGAGTAATCGATCTGTCGAGCGAGATCGCGGGTCCTTACTGCGCGAAGATACTCGTGGACGCCGGCGCCGACGTCATCAAGGTCGAGTCCCCCGACGAGGGAGACCCGCTACGGCGCTGGACGGCCTCGGGCGCAGCGATCGCCGAGGGCGAGGACGGCGCGCTCTTTCAGCACCTGAACGCCTCGAAGCGAAGCGTCACGGCCGACCTCGAAAGCGACGGAGGTCGTTCTCTGGTGCTCGATCTTGCCGCAACCTGCGACCTGACGATCGAGAGCTTCGCGCCCGGCACCATGGAACGTCTCGGCCTCTCGCTCGAAACTCTGCAAGAGCGCAACCCGGCACTCTCGCTCGTCTCGATATCTCCGTGGGGCGGCAGCGGTCCATGGGCGAACCGGCCGGCGACCGAGTTCACCTTGCAGGCGGCAACGGGAGCCACCGACCACCGCGGGCTCAGCGGGCGAGTGCCGGTCGGCGCCGGCGGGCGCATCGGTGAATGGATTGCCGGCACCTACGGGGCAGTGGGCGCGGTCACCGCGTGGTTGTCCGCACGCAACACCGGTCGCGGGCAGCACGTGGATCTGTCGATGTTCGAGGCGATGTTGCTTTCCATGACCTACTACCTCGACCTCGGTAGCCAGTGGCGCGAGGGACTCCTGCATCGTGGCATCGAGGTACCTTCGATCGAGCCGGCAAAGGACGGCTGGGTCGGGTTTTGCACCGTTACCGGCCAGCAGTGGAAAGACTTCTGCGTACTGATCGAGCAGCCCGAGATCGGCGCCGACGACCGATACCTCGACGGCACCGTTCGCACCGAATCGATCGAGCTCCTGCACGGGGTGATTCACGCGTGGACGCGCGAGCGCACCGTCGAGGAGATCGTGGAGCTGGCCAACCTGCTGCGCATTCCCGCGGTTCCGGTCGGCGACGGACAGCGTCTACCGCAAATGGATCAGTTCCAGGAGCGCGGCGTGTTTTTGGACGGACCGGGCGGCTTTCTCAGGCCGCGGCCTACCGGGCTTCTCGAGAAGACCCCGGCCAGGCCGTTCGGCCCGGCGCCAAAGCTCGGCGAGCACAACGGCGAAGTCGAAGCCGAACTCGCCAGCGCGCAGCCGCTGGTGACGGCCGGCGAAGGCGGCACTGCCCTGCCGCTTACCGGATTGCGCGTCGTCGAGCTCTCTACATTCTGGGCCGGGCCGATTGCCGGCTGCTACCTGGCCGACATGGGCGCCGACGTCATCAAGGTCGAATCGATCCAGCGTCCCGACGGCATGCGCTTTGCCGGCGCCATTCCAACCGACCGCATGTGGGAGTGGTCGGCGGTCTTCGCCGGGGTGAATGTCGGCAAGCGCGACGTCACCCTGCAACTCGACGGCGAAGAGGGTATGGCGCTGATCAAGCAGCTCATAGAGAACGCCGACGTCGTCATCGAGAATTACTCCGCACGCGTCGTCGAGAACTTCGGCCTCGGCTGGGACGTCGTCCATGAGATAAACCCGCGCGCGATCATGATGCGTATGCCGGCCTTCGGACTCGACGGCCCGTGGCGCGACCGCGCCGGGTTCGCGATGACAGTCGAGCAGGTAAGCGGTCTGGCATGGATAACCGGCTACGAGGACATCCCGCTCGTGGTGCGCGGCGCCTGCGATCCTGTTAGCGGCATGCACGCCGTGTTCGCCTTGATGATGGCGCTCGAACATCGGCGCCGGACCGGAGAGGGGCAGCTGGTGGAAGCCTCGCTGGTCGAGTCGGCCCTTAACGTCGCCTGCGAGCAGGTGATCGAGTACTCGGCCTACGGTGAGATTCTCACACGAACAGAGAATCGCGGCCCCTACGCCGCCCCGCAGGGCATCTATCCCTGCGCCGGCGACGATGCCTACCTGACGCTTGCAGTCGTCACCGACGAGCAGTGGCAAGGATTACGCACCGTCCTCGGCGATCCCGAGTGGGCCCGCGACCCTTCCCTGAAGACCGCCGCAGGCCGCCGCGCCGCCCACGACGACATCGACGTACGCCTGGCCGAGTGGTGCGCCCGGTATGACCGCGACGAGACCGTAGAGAAAATGATCACGGCCGGGGTTCCGGCCAACGCGCTGGTAAACGGTCACCGGGTTTGGCCCAACCCCCAGCTCGAAGCCCGCGATTTCTTCCACTTCATGGAGCACCCGGTAACCGGCGAGACACGCTACCCGGGGCAACCGATGTCGTTCTCCGCCTTCCCGCGACAACTCCACCCCTCTCCCCCACCGACACTCGGCCAGAACAACGACGAGGTCTTGAGTAAGGAGCTCGGCCTGTCCGAGGAAGAGATAACCGGCCTTCGTGAGCGCAAGGTCATCGGCGAACGCCCGACGTTCATGTAGCGCGGGGAAGGGGTCAAGCCGCGACTTGACCCCTTCTTGCTGTCTTGACAGCAACTACGATAGGCATCATGATGCCTACATGAGAACGACGGTGACTCTTGACCCGGACGTCGAGCGCGGTCTGCGCGACGAACAACACCGCACGCATCGGAGCTTCAAGGAAGTATTGAATCGGGCCATCCGCGAAGGCCTCTCGCGGCACGCCCGCACCGGCCACAGCACTCCCTTTCGGGTCGATGCGCGGCCGATGGGACTGCGCTCCGGCCTCGACCCCGGCAGTCTGAATCGACTCGCCGACGACCTCGAGATCGATGATTTTAAAGAAAGAGAGGAACGGCGCGGGTGATAATACCCGATCTGAATCTGCTCTTGTACGCCTACGATAGCACGTCGCCTCACCATGAGACGGCACGCGACTGGTGGGTGGCATGCTTGAACGGCCTCGAGCCGGTCGGCCTTCCCCGGGTGATCGTTTTCGGTTTTGTCCGCCTGGCAACCAGTGCGCGCGTGTTCAGCTCGCCACTAACGGTGAAAGAGGCGCGGCAAGTGATCGGATCATGGCTCGAACGACCCAACGTCGAAGAGTTGGATGGAGGCCGGCATCACGTAGCGCACACCTTGGACCTCCTCGTCGACATTCGTGCCGGGGGCAACCTCGTCACCGACGCGCAAATCGCCGCGATCGCCCTAGAGCACGGCGCAACCGTCTTCACCAACGACACCGATTTCGCCCGTTTTCCCGGCGTGCAGGTAGAGAACCCCCTCTCGACTTGACCCCCTCCCCTCCGGTGCCATGCTGCCGGCGGCGCGAGGTGCGCCGGACCGAGACCTGGGAGGACACCCGGTGGCCGAAGAGAACGGATGGCGGCTCTGCAGCGCCTGTAAGAAGCCCATCGAATTCGGTGCGATCTACTGGATCTGCAACGTATCGACGTGCAACCGCAAGAGCGCGGCTCTCGTCTTCTGCTCACTCCCCTGTTGGGAGGTTCACCTGCCGACGGCGAGGCATCGAGAGGCCTGGGCCGAGGAGCGTAGGGCGCCGCGACGCTCAGCCGCCGCCCAAGCGGCCGCCAAAGAGCCTGCGGAAAGCAAGCGGCGCACTGTGGTGCGATCCGCTCCGCCCCGGCAGCCCGAAGCCGGCGGCCCGCAAGAGATCTTGATCGTGGCCAGTCGATTGAAGGAGTACGTCCATAAGCGCTCGGGCTTCAACACCTCGGACCGCGTCCTCGATCCCCTCTCCGACATCGTACGGCGCGTTTGCGACGAGGCGATTCGCAACGCCGCCAAGGAAGGGCGAAAGACCATCCTCGACCGAGATATCCCCGGACATTAGCGGATTAGGAAGGGGTCAAGTCGCGGCTTTCGACTTGACCCCTTCCCCCGACACTAGTGGTGAAAGGCGACTTCTCCACCCGCGGAGGCATGAAGCTGTCCACTTTGACCAGAGGATTCGAAGAACCGTAACGCTTGATGAATATCCTCCAGCAGCATATCCGCCACATCTCTACTGACTCCTTCTCGGACAACGACGCGCATCACCACGACATCCGTCAAATTGTCCGGGAAGGAATACGCAGGCACTTGCCAGCCGGTCATGCGCAATCGGTCGGAGAGCTCAAAGAGAGTGAACTTCACATCGACACCGTCTTTGATCCGCCATGCCAGAACGGGCAAATCGCTGCCATCGTGAATGACGTCAAACACATTCATGCCGGCGAGCTCCCCAGCGATATATTGGGCAACATCGCGGCACGCTTGCTGAACCCTACGGTAGCCTTCGTAACCCAGGCGAATGAAATTATAATATTGCGCAAGCACTTGGTTTCCAGGTCGAGAAAAATTGAGCGCAAAGGTAGGCATTTCACCGCCTAAGTAATTAACCTTGAATACCAGATCTTCGTGTAGCTCTTCTTGATCCCGCCATACAGCCCAGCCCACGCCGGGATACACCAATCCATACTTATGGCCTGACGTATTGATCGACTTGACCAGTGGCAAGCGAAAATCCCAGGCCACATCCGGCTCCAGAAACGGCGCCACCATACCCCCGCTGGCAGCATCGACATGCAAAGGAACGTCCCAGCCGGTTCGCCCGTTCAACTCCATCAACGCATCATGTAACGCGCTAACGGGCTCATATTCACCTGTAAAGGTGCTCCCCAAAATGGCAACGACCCCAATCGTATTTTCATCACAAAAAGGAAGCATCTTTTCCGGCGTCAAGGCATACGAACCCGGCTCCATGGGTGCCAGACGCATTTCCACATCCCAATAACGGCAGAACTTCTCCCAACACACCTGCACGTTGATGCCCATTACCAAATTGGGCCGGTCCGTTGATTTGCCCGCTTGCCGCCTGCGCTCACGCCACTTCCACTTCAAAGCCAAACCGGCCAGCATGCACGCCTCACTAGACCCTGTCGTAGAGCACCCGATGATCCGAGAGATATCCGGCGCTCGCCACAGCCTGCCCAGCATAATCACGCAACGCCTCTCGATTTCAGCGGTTTGCGGATACTCGTCTTTGTCGATCATGTTCTTGTCGAAGGTTTCTGCCATCAATGTCTTGGCTTCAGGCTCCATCCAAGTCGTGACAAACGTTGCGAGGTTCAAGCGTGGGTTCCCCTCCTTCAGCACTTCGTCCATGACCAGTCGATAGGCTGAGCGCGCTTCCATGCCTTCTTCCGGAAGGGCATATTTGGGAATCCCTTGCGTCACATCCCGAGAGCCATAAACAGGCACCAGCTTTGCATCATAATCGACGTCGCCTTTTGAAGCTCTGGCCATACTCTGTTCTCCCCGCTGACTGTTACAAAGAGCGCATCTTCTCCACGCACCGACAGTCGGAAATGGTCGTGTACTATACTCCGAGAGTGCCATGAAGCACCACCGCGCATCCGACTGCACAATGGCCCACCGCCGGGAACTCTCCGAGCGCCTTGCGAGTATGAGGAAGTCGAGGGCGAGTCTTACAGGCAGCGCCGGAAGCCGAGGTCACATCAGCGGGAGGCTGGACAAGAAATCGCAGATTAGGCACAAGGAGTTGTAGTCACGCCCCACGGGACCAGGGAGGAAATGATGCCGAGAAACCAGGGGATCCACGGCGATGAAAATCGACATGGAGAAAGAGGCTATATGCAAAGACTCACAAAGCTCTTCGTCCTGGGTGCAGCCTCGATCTTCGCTGCAGTCGGTTGTAGTCAGATTCCTCTTCGTAAATCGCCAGCAATCGTGTTGGGCGCCGTCTACAATCTCACCGGCACCCAAGAAAGCCTCGACAATCCGTCGTTACAAGGCGTGCGCTTGGCTGTGGTGCAAACCAACGAAGCAGGAGGCGTGCTCGACCGGCCCGTACAACTGGAAGTCGTCGATGGCGAAAGCAGTCCGGCACTGATCGCCGAGAGGACCGCGGCGTTGCTGCACAGCCAACCTTCCCTGGCGGGTCTGGTCGGCCTTTCGGATACTGACATGTTGGTCGCTTCAGTCCCGTCGGCTGCTGCGGCCGGGCGGGTCTTCATCACCTCCGGGGCGACGTCACCGCATCTGCCGGATCAGTTCCCGCGTTTTCTTTTCCTCGCTTGCTTCGGGGACAACGTCCAAGCAGCGGCGGGTGCGCAGTGGGCGTATGAAGAACTGAAGGCGCGACGCGCCGTCGTTCTGTTCAACGACACCATGGAGTATACGCGGCTCCTGCACGGCTACTTCGAGAGCCAGTTTGCCTCATTGGGCGGGACGATCGTCACCTCCCGCGCCTATCGCCCCGGCAACCTGGTCGAAGTGCTGAAGGATCTGCCGCCCGCCGATTTGCTCTATCTGGCCGGGGCACCGGATGGAGTTCCAAGCGTTATCCCGGCACTGCGAAGCGCCGGGGTCGAGCTACCCATCCTGGGCGGCGATGGCCTGGATATCGGCGCCGAGTGGCAAAACGTGAAAGAGGCTCACGACGTCTACTTCACGACCCATGTCTACCTGGGTGACGACAACCCGGACCCGGACATCCAGTCGTTTCGACGTGCCTTCGTCGAGCAGTTTCCCGGTCAGGAACCGGATGCCTTCAGCGCGCTCGGCTACGACGCCATGGGCTTGCTCCTCCAGGCGATCCGCGTGGCGGGCAGCGATCGGCCGGAGTCGGTGCTCGAGGCATTGAGCGGGATGGAAGCGTACGAGGGCATCACGGGGGTCATCGGCTATTTCGACGGCAACCGCATACCGCGCAAATCTGTCACAGTGACGAGAGTTTCGAACGGTCGAGAGAGCTTCGTCGCCAGGTTCGTGCCCAGAGAAGTCCCGGCGCCATGAACATCCTGGAAGACGAACCTTTTCCTGATACAAGGTTCAAGTTTCCCGTGCACTAGCCGTGAGGCGCGAAATATCAGCTCTGCGCGAGGCCAAGCTTGTGCGGGGGGGGGGCTGCTGTGGATGTGGACGGTGAGACGGCCAACATGGCTTGACAACTGCTCGTCCATTGATGGACATTGATGGAACATGAAGTATTGGGGGCTCTGTTGCTGTGACTCAACCACGGCCACGGAGGGGAAAAGGAGGGTGCGCACTATGTCACTCGTGAGGCGTAGTATCTTGGTAGCCGGTGCGGTAGTGCTCTGGGCCGGTATGGCGGTGGCGGATCCGATCTATTACGCGACGCTAGACGGTCAAGAGCTGATCCGGGTCGACGCGGCGAACGGCACGACGGTCGTCGTAGGTCCGCTCACGTATCCATATCAGCTTGCGCTTGCCGTCGCGCCCGACGGGACCCTGTGGACGATCACCGAGACCTGCACTGCGGCAAAGAACCTGGCGACGGTCGATCCGGCGACGGGAACAACGACGAAGGTCGGAGGCCCCATGGCGGCTCTTGGATCTGAGTGCGCACCCGCCCTGGAATTCGATGCGGCCGGGAACCTTTTCGGCTTGGGCCATCACGGTACGTTTTTCAGCGTCGACAAGGTGACAGGTCAGGCAAACGTCATCGGCGATGCCGGGGATCTGTACTGGATGGATGTGGCCTTTGATACCGCCGGCACGCTGTGGGCGGTCGACGAGTGTACGGGATTATACACCATCAATCTGGCAACCGGGGCGAGTTCATTTGTGACGAACATCTCGGGGGCAAGCGATTGTGTCATGTCGATCGCCTTCGATGCCGTCGGCCAGCTCTACGGGATCACTTATGATTTCCCAGCGTTCCTCTACACGATCGACACCGCCAGCGGCGTGGCGACGCAGGTCGGCGGTGCGATCCCCTTGGGGTGGCCACACGGGGGCGACATCGTGTGGCCGACGGCAGTAGACCACTACAAGGGCTACAAAGCCAAGACGGCCAAGACCGAGCCGAAGCAGCCGAAGTTCGAGACCACCGACGTCACACTCGTCGACCAGTTCGAATCGAAGCTGACGACGGTGAAGAACCCGTTCTTCATGTGCAACCCGGCCGACACGAACGACTGGGGCATCGACGACCCGACCGCACATCTGCAGTGCTACCAGATCAAGGATGCCAAGACCGAGCCGAAGCAGGCGAAATTCGAGGGAAGCGGGCCGGTCACGGTGACCAATCGGTTCGGCTTTCGCGTCCTCGAGGTCAAGAAGCCGAAGCTGCTCTGCGTGCCGAGCGAGAAGGACGGGGTGGCGTCGGCGCTGTCGATCAACCACTACAAGTGCTACCAGGCCAAGGACTGGAAGACCGATCCCAAGCAGCCGAAGTTCGAGACCACCGACGTCACACTCGTCGACCAGTTCGAAACGAAGCAGACCGACGTGAAGAAGGCGTTCATGCTGTGCAACCCGGTGGACAAGGAAGGGGGCGGGATCTTGGATCCCGAAGTCCACCAGGTGTGCTACAAGATCAAGGACACGAAGACGGACCCGAAGCAGGTGAAGTTCGAGGGGACGACGGCGCAGACGGCGAACCAGTTCGGTGGCGGGATCAACGACGAGGGGGACGGTGCGGAGCTGCTGGAGGTGAAGAAGCCCAAGGTGCTCTGTGTGCCGTCGAAGAAGTTCCTCGACCCGATCTGCGGGGACGATGTGGTCAATCAGGCGAGCGAGGCGTGCGACGGGACGGACAACTCGGGTTGCGCCAGCGAGGCCTGCCTACCTGATTGCACTTGCGCGGCAGAGGCGGCAGCACCAATCTGCGGCGACGACGCGGTCAACACGGACGGCGAGGAGTGCGACGGGACGGACTATTCGGCTTGTGTGCCGTATGCGCCGGCCGTTCCAGGGACGTGCCTCGGCGATTGCACGTGCCCGGTCGGGGTGGCCGAGGACCTGCAACCGTGTACCGCGAGAGACGAGTGGAACTTTGCGGTGAGCAACGGGCAGAGCGTGGTTGTCGTGGCCGACACCGTGGATTCCACCACGGCCGCGGACCTGGACATGTCCATATCGTGCACAACGGGCGACTCTGCGTGGATTAACCAGGACTATTTTCTGTGCACCTATCCCCCGCCCGCATGGGGCTGCCCCAGGGGGAGGCTCACGGCAACAGGAGACGGAACGTGCACGGTCACGGTTCTTGGGTACGGTGACTGCGCAAATGTGGAACGTGCAGAGTACCAGTTGATTGTCGTGACAGACGGGGTGGAGCCGACGCTGACGCAAACGGAGGACGACGCAGTACTCGCTCGCGGTCGTTAGTCGGTCACCTCTCGGATCATGACCAAGATCATCTTGAAGCGCTCGACTGCCTTCAACGCGTGGGGCACGTTGGCCGGCATCAGGATCAGCTCGTCTTTGCCGAAACGGTGGGGCGTGCCCCCGATGGTTATCTCGGCGATGCCGTCCAGTACTTGAACGAGGGCGTCGAAAGGCGCGGCATGCTCGCTGAGACCCTGGTCCTTGTCGAAGGCAAAGAGCGTGACCGTGCCGGACTTGATCCGGCGTGCGGGTCGGGTTGGCGCCGATCACGTCAAGCGCGGTTTGAGTGTCCGATAAGCGAGGCATCAAGCTCTCGATAGCAAGAAATCTCTACCCATGAACCGGTAAAGTGTGGTATTGTTTGAACTTCAGCAAATGACACAAAGTGCGCACTAGCGGGCCCGTTGCCGGTAGGGGGGGGGCGTCAGCGGAGTCGTGACTATACGAGAAGCCCGGTTCGGTGCGGACGTGGGAAACTATGGTGACGAAAAGAACGACTGAGTTAGCTCTCATTGCGATAGCTGTATCATTTACGCTCACGCTGGCGCCGGCCCAGGCAGGGGAAGCGCCAACCTTCAATGTGGACCACTTCAGGGTCTACAGCGCGACCGGGGCCGGACCGGAGATAGATGTGGACCTGAAGGATCAGTTCTTTCCCGGCGGCGTGCTGATGGCTGTGGGCGGCGTAAGGTACTTATTGCCTCCGGTCAACAAGGACGGCGAGGGGATCCGCGAAGCGGGAGATCACTTGACGTGCTACGACATCACGCCAGTGTTAGTCGGGCACCAGCCCTTTCGTGGGCAGGTGACGGTGTCTAACCAATTCGGTGTGCATGACGTAGTTGTGAGCGAAGATAGAGCGCAGCTATGCGTGCCATCAACGAAGACTCAGCCGCCGACGCAGCCCCACTCGCAGACGCTCGAGCACTACAAGTGCTACTCGGCCCAGGGCAAGTCTCCGTTGGTATCGGAACTCACTCTCGTGGACCAATTTGCCAATGAGTCAGGCGTGGAGTGGTCGTTCCCCAACAATTTCTGCACTCCGGTGGACAAGAACGACGAGGGCTTGGTCAACACGGAGGATCATCTGACCTGCTACGAGACGTCACTGGGCGCCGTGACGCCGGGCGCTGTCTCGGTGCTGAATCAGTTCTCGCCCACCGATCAGATCCTCGACGTTGGCATAGCAAGCAGCCTCTGTGTGCCATCGAAGAAGCTCGCTGTCGTCACGACCACCACTACTTCCACTACTTCGACCACCACTACGACGCTGCCGAATATCGACCACGTCCTGTGCTACAAGATCAATGAGTACAAGGACAGGTGCCTGAATGACCTGGAAGAGAGTTGCAAGGAGGTTCAGGACTGCCCGCTGGTGGACTTGGACGAAGACGTGTGCCTCGGATTCGACGAACAAGACGTCACCATTGTCGATCGGTTCGGCACCGAGGACCTGGTGGCCAAGAAGCCGAAGTTGCTGTGCCCGCCGGTCGAGAAGACTGCCGAGGGCATTCCGCTCGTCAATCCTGATCTCCACCTCAAGGCCTACCAGATCAAGCGCACCGACGGGAAACACGCGCGGCAGTTCACCGCAATGCAGGATCAGTTCGGCTCGCACGCCCTACATACCACGAAGGAGGTTCTCCTGCTCGTCCCGACGAAGAAGAGTCTCTTCAATCCCATAGAGGAGGGGTGGACCGAACCCGTCGACTTTTTCAAGTGCTACAAGATCAGCACCAGGAAGAAACACTGCACTGGAGACCCTCTCGTCGATTGCAAGGTGGACGCGGACTGCACTGCGGCGGGCGGCACCTGCTACTTCGGCATTGGCAAAGGCATAACAGAGAATCTTCTCGATCAGTTCGAAGAGCTGACGGTTGAGGTCAAGAAGCCGAAGCTGATGTGTGCGCCGGCGTATCAGGGGAACATCTTGAGGGCCTACGTAAATCCTGACGATCACCTGATGTGCTACAAGATCAAGAGAAAGGACGAGAGGTACCCGAAGCATGTCCCGCAAAAGCAGGTCTACCTCCGAGGCAAATTAGGTTCCGAGGTGGTGGACACGAAGAAAGAGAAAATACTCTGCGTCCGCGCGGTACGGTTAGACGGCGACGCCCCGACCGACTGATCCAATCCCCCGGCGTTCAGTTCGGGACAGCACAATGCGCGCCGCTCGCCCTGCCGAGCGGCGCGCGCGATTCACGTTGGAGCTCCTATCCCGAACTGCGATAATGGCCTTTGTGCGACGGCCCCGACCATTCGGAACTGTAGTCTTCTCGTGGGCTCTGATCTTCACGCTGCTATCACCGCTGATGGGGCTGGCGACACCTGGCGCGACACGCGCCGCCGACCGTTCACAATACGCTGGCATCGACGACGACGAGCCTGACCCTCTGCCCGCATACGCCTCATCCGAGGACAAGGCGCTACTCGATCGGGAGTTGGAATCACGGGCTCTTCGGGCCCGGGGTCTCGAAGCTCTTGCAGCGCTCGTCGGCCCACCGCCGGGAGCTCTCTGGACACCTGGCGAGTACGAGGAGATGGAGGGTGTGTTGATCCGCTGGGGTTCGTATAACGCTCTGCTGACCGAGTTTGTCGTGGGCGTGACTGCCGCAGATACCTATCCGACTACCAAAGTCCATGTCCTGGTCGAGCATGCCGCTCAGGAGTCCAATGCCTATGCGATCCTGGATGGCGCCGGTGCCGTCATGAGCAATGTCGAGTTCATCACCTACGACAGCGACAGTGTCTGGATTCGCGACTATGGCCCACAGTTCACCTATGAAGACGACAACCGCACCATCATTGATCACACTTACAACAGGCCGACCCGACCGAACGACAATGCCTTCAGCGAATTCCTCGCCACGCTCTGGGGCGAGCCGATCTACGACCTCGGCCTCATCCGCGGCGGCGGAAATTTCCAAGTCCTCTCCAACGGCGAGGGCTTCTCGAGCGACTTGGCTCTCGATCCCGATGAGGACGGAATCGACGAGTATACGGAAGCCGAAATCAAGCAGGCGTATGTGGACTACATGAACGTGGACGTGACCCTGTACGAGCGTCTGCCGGACAGCATTGACGCTACGGGCCACATCGATATGTGGCTCATCCCGCTTTCGGAAACGGACTTCATCGTGTCGGAGTTCGCAGGCGGTACGGGCAAGACCATTACGGATGCCGGTGCAGCCGACCTGGTATCGCGGGGCTACAACGTCTACCGGACACCTGCTTGGAGCACCGGCACCGCACATTATACCTATGCGAACGCTGCGATCGTGAACAACAAGGTGTTCATCCCCTGGTACAGCGGCTACGACACCGAGAACGCGATCGCTCTGAGCACCTATCAGACGGCCATGCCCGGCCACACGATCGTTCAGGTGGATACCAGTTCGATCATCTCTGATGCAGGCGCGATTCACTGTGTAATGAAGCACGTGCATGTCGCTACGCCCGGCACCTGTAAGGGTTTCAACGACGCATTCGACGACGACGGGGACGGGCTACCGGACGGCTGCGATGACTGCATCGGCGCCGCACCCGGCCAAGCGGAGATGATCGATCCGAAGTTGAAACTCGACAAGATCGGCAACGACGCGATTGTCGGAAACGACAAGCTCAGGATCAAGGGCACCGTGATGCTGCCCGACGGAACCGAGTTCTCCGATCTTGACCTCGCCACTGACGGTGCGCGCGTGGTCGTGTCCATATCGAACGGTGACGATCCGGTCGATGTCTTCATAGCGGGAGAAGTCTACGACGGGACCTCGGGCTGGCGTATGAACGAAGCCCGAACGGCGTGGATTTTCAGGGATAGGCTCTCCCTGGCAGAACACAACGGAATAGCGAGACTGAAGGTGAAGTCCAGGCACGATGGGGTCAGGGTCAGGGTGAAGGGCAAGAATGGCAACTACCAAGTCACTGCGGCAGACTTGCCGCCGAGGCTCACACTGGTGCTAGGCGACGCCGCGGCCGGCGAGTGCGCGGAGACCGAGTTCCCCCTGGAGGCGTGCCGGTTCAATGGCAGGGGAATCGGGCTGAATTGTCGATAGGCTACGTGCGTGACCTCGATGAATATTTCAACGGAGAGTGCTCTTGATCGCTAGAATGATGTCTCTGATAGCCGGGCCGCTGGCAGCGGCTCTGATCACCCTGTTTGCCGACCTGTCCGAAGGGCATCCCGAGATCACGATGACAGCGGGGCTAGCGGTGTGGATGGCGATCTGGTGGATCACGGAAGCGGTCCCCCTCGCAGTGACCAGCCTGCTCCCGGTGGTGCTTTTCCCGGTGTTCGGCGTAATGAACGGGAAAGAGGTCGCCGCTCAGTACTTCAACCACGTCATCTTCCTTTTCCTCGGCGGCTTCATGGTCGCGCTAGCCATGGAGAAGTGGAACCTCCACAAGCGAATTGCCCTGCGCACGTTGTTGTTTTTTGGCGGTAAGCCCGAGCGCATACTCCTCGGGTTCATGGTCGCCACCGCATTTCTTTCGATGTGGATCTCCAACACCGCGACGACGATGATGATGGTGCCGATCGTTCTCGCCATTGTCGTGCAGATGGAAGAAGACCTCGGGCAGAAAGCGGTTTCAGGTTATGCCGTAGCGGTCTTGATGGGAGTAGCCTACGCGGCGTCAATCGGCGGTATCGCCACGTTGGTAGGGACGCCGCCGAACTTATCCTTCGCGCGAATCTTTGCCATTCAATTTCCTGCAGCGCCGGAAATCTCCTTCGCGACATGGTTCATGTTTGCAATACCGATTACCGTGGTAATGCTGTTGTTGGCTTGGGGACTTCTCTCCATCCTCTTTCTTCGAAAGAGCGGCAACGTGACATTGCATGCCGACGCTTCGTTGATCCGCACTCAGTACCGCGACCTCGGGCCGATGTCATTCGAAGAGATCATCGTGTTAACGGATTTTGTACTGCTGGCGTTGCTCTGGTTGACGCGAGCCGGGATCGACTTCGGTGAACTGAAAATCCCTGGCTGGTCCTCACTATTCGCGAACCCGGCATATCTCAACGATGGCGTCGTGGCAGTGACTATGGCCATTGTCTTGTTCATGATTCCCGCGAGAACGAAGACCTCGCAGCCGAATGAGCACGGCACCATTTTGGATTGGAAAACCTGCACCCGAATCCCGTGGGATATCATCCTTCTCTTCGGTGGTGGTTTTGCACTGGCCAAGGGATTCATGGAATCGGGGTTGAGCATCTGGGCGGGGCAACAACTGCACGGTGTCGGCCATATGGAGCCGAGTCTGATCGTGATGTCGATCTGCCTGCTCATTACGTTCCTGACGGAATTGACCTCGAACACCGCGACGACCGAAATGATCTTGCCGGTGTTAGCCGGGCTGGCGATCGCTATCAAGGTTCACCCGCTACTTCTGATGATTCCGGCGACACTCTCCTGCTCTTGCGCATTCATGCTACCGGTAGCGACACCGCCCAATGCCATCGTGTTCGGAACGCAACGACTTCGAATACTGACCATGGCCAAGACGGGTGTTCTTCTTAACCTGGTCGGAGTACTCGTCATCACCGCAGGAATGTGGCTGTGGGGGCGCCACGTCTTCGGGATTGACCTGAGCACGCTACCCGATTGGGTGAATACCGTCGCCGACTAGGTCATTCGGCAGTCAGACGCACATCGAACTTAAGTCCGGACAGAAACTCAGCTTTCCGCTATTCGTATCTCGGTATCTGACTGTGACAGCCGCGCCACCGCGGGGTCCGCTTCCTTGAAATCAAGCGGTGGGAGGCAGGCACGGCCGGCGCAAGCCCACGGGGAGAACTGACCATGAGACAACGCAGAACTTCCATTTCGACTCGAGCGACGAGGCAGTTTGCGCTCGCCGGACTGACGGTTCTTCTCGCTGCCACCTTGCCTGCGGCGAGCCTGGCGGCGGAGAAATGCAAGGCCAAGATCCGGGGGAAGACCGGCGTGATCGAGTTCAAGGCCAAGGACGTCGGCACGAACCCCCGCTGGGGAGCGACGACGGGCGCGACGAACGAGATCTTCTACAACGAGGCGACGTGCTTTGCGGACGGGAAGCTCAAGAAGTGCACGCTGGGTGCTCCGGGCACACTGGATGAGAGAACGCCTCCGGCGGGCTGCAAGATCTTCCTGAGCCACGACGACTGGTTGGGCGAGTGTTCGGCGATCATCGAGGGCTGCACGCCGGGGCTCCGGGTTGGCGCGGTTGGCGTGGAGGGACCGGAGGGTCCACAGGGGCCGGATGGTCCACAGGGAGCGGATGGTCCACAGGGAGCGGATGGTTCACCGGGAGCGGATGGTTCACCGGGAGCGGAAGGTCCACCGGGACCGGATGGTCCAGAGGGACCGGATGGTCCAGAGGGACCGCCGGGGTCGGCGATACCATATAAGTGTTATGGGATTGCGCGGGTCATGGGAATCGACGCCGACGGTGAAGTTATTTGCAAATTCCCGCACCTTCTGCAGCTGTCTAGTTCCCAATTTGCGATTACAAGTGGGTTCTTTCTTACTGAACAGACATACACCGGTAACCTCGGTGGTATCGACGGTGCTCACGAGATATGCCGGCAGGAAGCTCGGGATGCGCACGTACAAGGCAATGAAATGCCCGGGATTCGCGGTTGGCGGGCATGGATCGCGGCGAGCGACGCGGATGATCCAGAAAGCACTTTCTTGACGCGTATCGGTAACTCTCTGGCTGCCGACTTCAAGTACACTGCGAATATTACCAAATTGCTTAGTAAGCTCTGCCAATATCGCATCTTGATTTCGTTCACACGACGGTGAAAAGTTTAACATTTACATACCCTAAGCAAGTGCTCACATCGAAGCTATAAAACGATATATTTCCACAATGAA
>PIVZ01000525.1 GCA_003354045.1 bacterium | reverse complement strand
CAGCGTGGCCGCCGGAGTGAACGTGAAACCGGTCGTCCCATTCAGCGAGAAGCTTCCCGCCACCGGCGTGAGTCCCGTGAGTGTGAAATTCGGATCGACGATTGTTGCGGGATCCACGTCCTCATCGAACGTGACCGTCACGGTGCCGGTGCCCGGCCAATCAATTGTCCCATTGGTGGGAAGTGTAGAGAAGACCGACGGCGGCGTGCTGTCGTTGGTGACCGAGAGCGGCGCGGCGAGCGAGTCCACCGCGACGGCCGTCGAGGAGGCTCCCATGTTGTCGCTGGCCTGCACGGTGAGATCGTTGGTTTGACCGAGCAAGAGGGAGACGACGATGCTGAAATTGCCAGCGCCGTTGGTCATGCCGGTTGCCGTCGCCGCGCCTCCTTCTATCGTGATGGTGACGCTGGCAGGACCGGTACCGGTCACGGTCACGGTGGGCTGGTTGGTCGGGCTCGGAATCGGATCCACAACGGGATCAGGAAGCGTATCGCCGCAGTCTACGGCGAAGGCGTCTATGCCGTTCAGTGCCCGGCAATAGCTGCGCCGCGCCATCACCTCGGCGCAATCGGAGAGTGCCTCGAGCGTGGCCGAGGCCGCGCAGTAGCCGCGGAACAGTTCGTCGATGGGTGTGCCCGTATCGGTGCATTTTTTCGCCACTCCCTCTGCCAACTTGGTGGCCGCCTTATCGATCTTGTCCTTGGTGTCGGCATCAAGGTAGCCGGTGATCGCACCCTCGAGCTCGGAAGATGAAGCCACCGGCGTGAAGCCGTCCTCGACGCAGGAGTCGGGCGGGCTCGCGCCGCTGCACTTGAGCGCCTTCTTCTTGGCCTTGAGCGCCAGCTTGAACATCGTGTTGAAGAGCTTCTCGGCTCCCTTCAGGAGCTTGCCCTGGCACTTGAACCCGGCCTCGTCGGTATCAGTGGAGACCACCGACGCGTCGAGATCGTCGCCGAAGATGTTCGCCATCATCGCCACGGTCTCGTCTTGTGCGGCCTGGGCGGCCGTGGCCGAGTTGGTGTAGCCGTAGTCGGGAAGCTGCTCGGGCGCATCCAGACACAACTCGGTTTCCTTGTCGGTGAGTTTGGTGGCGCCGTCGGCGATCTTGCCTTTGACGTCGTTGGCGAGGCAGGCCTGGGCAGTCTGATCTTGCGGCGGAGTGCCCAGGTCTTCGAGCTTGCCCTTGGCAGCGGCCTTCAGGCACTTCGAGCCAGTCTTGGTCTGGGTCTTGGCGAGCTTGGCGGCGGCCTTGTTGATCTTGTTGAGGCAGTCGGCTTGCTCCGGACTCTGCACCTGCGCGCTAGCCGGCTGCGGCTGCGTCAGGGAAAGGGAGATGAGGCCAAAGATGGCCAAGAAGGCAACGGCGAGAGAGCGCGCGCGAGGCCGCCGACCAAAACATGAGTCAGTCATGAAAGCACCCCTCCGGACTTGGTTACTGGGCGTCTCTTCTCGGTTCGTCGGTCAGGTGTGACCGATCAGGTTCGACCGCCGTCCGAGATCGACTCGAGCCACCAGTTTGTCGCCTAACCTACTATGCAGACCGGGCTCTCGACAATACCGAAGTGGGGGGGCCGTTCGCCTGCCGAGCGAACGGTAGGCGGGGGGAGCTAGTCTGGATGGACGGCTTCCTGTTCTTCAGCCAGGAGAAGTCACCGGTGGAAGAAATTCCCAGAAAACCACTTGATGTGGGAAATCTTCCCACGTATGGTGGCTTTAGGTGGCTCCCGGGATTCACGGGGAATCTGGAAGAGGACAACGAAACAGGAGCCAGGAGGGTACGGGATGAAAAATGCAAAGTTGGCCGTGGGATCTCTCATTTCCGCCATCATCATCGGAGCGACCGGTGCCCCGACGGCAGCGAGCGCCCAGCAGAACGGCGGTGGGTATACGATCGAGCAGACCTTGTCCGATGGGGCTCAGAGCTCGACGATAGCCTTTGACGGACTGGCCTTCGTAACCGGGGACCTGTGCTCGGACACGTTCCTTCCCCCTGGCAAGGTGTCCGACTTCTTCGGCTTCCAGTACCTGCGCGACAACGACCCGGACAAGATGGGACACAACACCGATTTTGTGCCGAGGGTCGCCAACAACGTCCTCTACATTCTGACCGACGACCAGGTCGAGCAACTAATAGCACTGGCCTGGAGCCAGGTGGATCTCATCAACGAGCATGCTTACGAACGCTTTCCTCTCATGGACGCCTTCCGCCGCCTGCTTAATGGAGACCTGCCTGCGGGCAGCGACGGGCTCGACAAGAGCGCAGTCATGGCCTACTCGGCCGAGCTATACAGCCTTGACGGGCTGATCAGCTTCCAGCGGGCACAGGTGCTCGGCGGTATTCTGCGGGCCCTGGACCAGAGTCAGCTTGCCTACCTGGACGAGATGGCCGGCGTCGGCATGCTGTCGTGGCCCGAGCTCGATGACCAGGTGGACCAACAGAGTCTTCCCCGTGACGTGCATGTTGCCGTGATGACCTATGCGGGGCAGCTCTTCAGTTGGTACGCCGGCACTGCGGACGCGGACACATACTTCTGCCCTGAACGGCAGGGCACGTACTTCGGGTCGTTCTACCTCAAAGACATCGCGGCAATGGGCAACCCCAACTACACGATCGACGAGAATCTCACCAAGACCAGCGGCGATGCTTTCCTTGCTGCGCTGACGGGTCCTCAGGCCGAGCTCGTGACAAACCTGGTGGAGATCCAGCGGGACGCTTTGTACGAAATAGTAGACAGGAGATACGACATAGCCGTTGCGTTGCGGCTCTTCATGACCCAGGAGACGGTGGACATCGACGCGGTGCTGGCTCTGGCCGAAAGGTATGGAGAGCTGGATGGCGAGATCATCTACTACTACGCGACGCACTTAGTGGACGTCGATCAGACTTTGAGCAATGCGCAGATGGCCGAGCTGATGGATATTCGCGATCTGGACAACTTCCCATGCTCCGGGGCCTACCTGTACTCCGAAAACATAGACATGCCCGAGATCGTGAACACCGACTTCCTGTTTGGCGCGAGCCTCGAGTCTACGACTACGACTACGACTACGACCACGACCACAACCACGACGACACTACCTCTCGGCGACCAGCTGCTGACCGGCACCAGGCTCTTGATCAGAGACCGAGACTCTCAGGATGCGACGCGCAGAAAGATCAAGTGGCTGGCGAGAGATGCGAGCATCGTGGCGAGCCGGCGAGCGAGCAGCGACGACCCCACATGCGTGGCCGCGGGTGGTGGCGGCAATGGAGGCACCATCCGTTTCTTCAGCGATGGCTCGGGCGGATCGATTCAGGACACGGGCGAGATCCTACTCCCCTGCGAGAACTGGACGGCCATCGGCAGTGGCTCGAAGGTCAAGGGCTACAAGTACAAGGACCGCGAGCAAACCGACGGGCCATGCAAGACGGTGGTGATAAAGGACGGCTCGCAGACGAAAGCTCTGTGTTCGGCCGCTACCTCTCCGCTCAGCTACGACCTCACGATTGGCACGGACGAAGGCATAGTGGGTACCATCCTGGCGGTTGGTGGAGGGACGATTGTGTACTGCACCGAATTCGACGATTCCGGTGGAAAAGACGGAAGCGATGGCAGGACGTTCCTCGGAGGTAGCTCGCCGGCACCCCCCGCGTGTCCCGTGCCATGATCGCGTAGTACGGGCCATGAGGGTAGCGGCGCGCGCGATAGCGAAGGAATCGCGAACGATACGCTGGTCGTCTTTGCGAGCGGCAAGGGCGTGACTCCGGCGGGCGGCTCAGTCCCAGGGTATCTCGACTTCGAG
>PIVZ01001111.1 GCA_003354045.1 bacterium | reverse complement strand
AGTAGCTCATCACGACCAGATTCCCTAAGAGCGGAAGGAGGCGGACCATGCTAAGGTGATTCACGGCAACAAGTCGCAGTATGCCCGAACTCGCGCCGCGCATGGAATCGAGTCAGGCTCGACGCCGGTGCTCACCAACCAGCAACAACCGAGAATAATGGGTACGCTTGTCGCGGGGGCCGCTGCGATGACAAAGCCCCAGCCCGACGTCTTTATGATCGACGAGCTCGCGGAGTACCTGCAAGTGTCGAAGTCAACGCTCTACAAGCTGGCCCAGGACCGAAGGGTTCCCGGCCAGAAGGTCGGAAAGCACTGGCGGTTTCATCGCGAGAACATCGACGACTGGCTCAAGCAGCGTCCGAAGGAGGCAGGCCAATGACGAGCATTCTGAGTAGTTGCCAGCCTCGACCGGATCTTCAGACCGGCAGCTTCAACCCCGAGGTCTTCACTGCATCACTTCGGCAGGTCATGGGGCACTACCGCGGCGATGTGAAGGTGAAGACGACCTACACAGACGCCGAGACGTTCTTCGGGGAGGCCACCTCTCCGACGCATGGCATGCGGCGTGTCGTCGAGCATGTGCTGCGCCGTCTTGCCGGCGACAATATGGTGCCGTTCCTCAGTCGCCTTGAGACCGGATTTGGTGGCGGAAAGACACACACGTTGATCGCATGCGCGCATCTCGCACAGCACGGAACCGACCTCTCCAGCCTGGTTGAGCGGAGCGGGATCGTTGACCCACAGCACTTGCTCGCCCCGGGAGCAGTCAACGTCGTCGGTATTGCTGGCGATGAGCTCAGTGTCGTTCGGAGTGAAGGCGAGCAGGTCTTCCCGCACACTCTGTGGGGTGAGCTCGCAAAACAAATCGGTGGCGAAGATCTCGTCGAGCAAGTGCGCGCCGAAGCATTCACGCCTGCCGCGC
>PIVZ01001110.1 GCA_003354045.1 bacterium | reverse complement strand
CGCAAGCTCTTGCCGAGCCGCAAGCTCTTGCCGAGCCGCAAGCTCTTGCCGAGCCGCAAGCTCTTGCCGAGCCGCAAGCTCTTGCCGAGCCGCGACCGTAAGGGAGCGGTAACAGAGCAACCGTCTGCCTACGAGCGCGGCTCTGTCCGTTCATGTCGAGTCTCGCGGCTTCTCGATAGCGCGTAACAACTGGAGAAGATCATGCGTCAAACCAATCCACTGCTCGTTATCGTGCTGGCAGTCGCCGCAATAACCGCGACGACCCGTGCCCAGATCGTCCACTACGTCGACGACAACGCCGCTGCCGGCGGAGACGGCCTGTCATGGGCCACAGCCTACGACACGCTGCCCCCGGCACTGACCGCCGCTCAGCCCGGCGACCAAATATGGGTCGCAGCCGGAACCTACGTCGGCAACTTCACACTCGCCATGGAGGTCGAGATGTACGGCGGCTTCGACGCCACCGAAACCGACCTGACCCAACGCGACTGGACGATCAACGAGACCATCCTCGACGCCAACGGTGCCGGCAGTGTGGTCACCGGCCCCGCCGGTGCGACTGAGACGACCCGAATCGACGGATTCACGATCACGGGCGGCGAACCGGGCTCATTCAGTGGCGGCGGGCTGTATCTCGTGGAATCCTCCGTGGCGGTCGCCAATAACCTCATTACCGGCAACGTGGCACGCCTCGCCGGAGGCGGCGTGTACGTAAGCGCTTCGTCCCCGACGATTGAAGGCAACACGATAAGTGGGAACTGCGCGGGCACGTTCGGTGGCGGAGGCATCGGCGTGGCATCGGGTTCGCCGTCAATCAAAGACAATGTCATAATTGACAACTACGCCGATTCTTCCTGCGAAGGCCCTGCCCGGGAGATCGAACCCGAGACGGCACACACCGCCTCGCCGCTCTTGGGCGAGT
>PIVZ01001109.1 GCA_003354045.1 bacterium | reverse complement strand
CCGGCGCGACTCATAGCAGCCTCGCGCTCCTCGCGCGTCACCACGGCGATTGGTTCGACTACTTTGATACGGAAGGGTTCGATGTAGCGGTCCATGCTAGTTCCTCGTCTCTGCTTGGCGGTGGACAGGACACAATAAGCACAGTCGTCAGGCACTGCGCCAGCCCTCGGCGCGCGGCCTCGACGACGTTGTCAGAGCGCTCCGCCGCAGGGCTCGGGGCGGCAATCTTAGCGCTGAGATTCTGATAAATAGGCCGGGTCAGCAGCCGTGGGCCACCGTCGCCGGAAACTGCAGGCCGCCGGCAATGAGATCCTGTTGCACCGGCGGCTCTTACCGAAAACTAACGCCGCGGCCTGGCCGCAAACTAACGAATGATCGCCAGCCGGCCGTACTCCTCTTCTCCCTGGGAGTTCGTTGCCCGGAAGACGTAGACTCCGGACGCGACCATCTCACCCGAGAGATTGCGGGTGTCCCAGACCATGTTCGATCCCTCGAGGTCGCTCTCGTCCTTCTCCGCGATCAGGTCGCCAGAGAGAGAGTAGACCTTGAGCACACTCCCGGGAGTGAGCCCGACGAAACGGACCACGTTCTGCGGGTAATTGTGATAGGTCGGGTCCTCGAATGCGCTGCGGCCTGTCCGCAGGGGGTTGGGCACGGCGTAGATGTTCTTCTCGAGAGTGATCCCCGGAGCGCGGTTGAAGTCGTGCTGCCGGGCGCTCGCCATGAGGTTCTCCAGCGAAATGCTGTCGAGGATATAGTGATCGTTGTCCCCCTCCGGGGTGTTCGGCCGGAAGCCACGGTCGAAGCTCGTCACAACGTAGTGGTAGCGGAAGCCATTGTGCACATCGAAGTCCAGGAACATCCGCGTGCTCGTATCGCCGAAGATCGGGGTGAGCGTGGCCGGATCGAAGCCGTAGTTGGGT
>PIVZ01001108.1 GCA_003354045.1 bacterium | reverse complement strand
GACGGCACGGGAGCATTTCGAAAGCGTCGACCTCGAACCGATCACCATCTACATGGACCCGCTCTACCCGCATCGCGTGCTGGCCGAGTGGGCGACTTCCAAATTCAACGTAAGCCTCGATGTCGACGAGATCTCCGGAAAGACGGTCCATGATGTCGGCATCGCTCTCGAAGAGCGGGTACGGGCGGCCTACATGGAGCGCGAGGTGTCATACCCGGTCGAGGCGTGCATCGAGCGTGCGTACGGAGAGGGCGGACCGGACAGCGCGGTCGCCGCAGACCTCGTCGCCCATTGGGCTAACAATAAATACCACGCCGGTTGGACCGTCGAAACGGTGCAGGGTAAGACACCCGAGGAACTGCGCGAGATGCTGATCGACCTGAGCCGCCAGGCCCTCGACGGCGGGCTCGAACGCGAAGTCGACCGGAATGTAGCCGGCAAGGACACCGAAGCTGCGGTCGAATGGGCCGAAGAACGGTTCGGCCCCGCCTGGAGCCAGGCACGCTTCGAGACGTTCGACGGCGACACCCGCGATGCTATTCTGGCTCAGGGTCGGGAGATGATCCGCTGGGAACTCACGAGGCTCGAGCAGTACGTGCTCCTGCGCATCTATGATCAGGCATGGAAGGACCATCTGCTGGAGATGGACCACCTCAAGAGCGCGATCATGCAGCGGCCGCTGGGTGGCGACCAGACCCATCCGCAAAGCCAGTTCGCGATCGAAGGGCGCGACCTGTTCAAGCAGATGTGGGACCGCATCGCCGCGCGCGTGACTGACGTGATCTTCAAGATCCGCGCCACGCCGGGCGGCGCTGCCGACGGCGCCCGCAGCCCGGCTGGCGGACCGCCGCCGATCAGCTATGGGCACGCCGACTCGACGGGTGCCGGCTTCTCCTCGTCCGATCAGGAAGCGGCCATGCGGGC
>PIVZ01000524.1 GCA_003354045.1 bacterium | reverse complement strand
GCGTAACGCCGGCCCATGTAGTCGCCGGTCTCGAGCGCCTGGGCTTCGACGGCGTGTGGGACATGTCAGTCGAACTGGCCTTGGTCAATCACGGGATAGCCGAGTACGCGGAGAGGTTTGCGGGTCCATATCCGCTCGTATCGGTCTCGTGTCCGGTCATCGTGCGGCTCGTACAGGTGTTGTATCCGGACATGACAGATCAGCTTCTCTCCATCCAGCCGGCGCGCGAGCTGGCGGCTCGAGAGGTGAAACGGCATTTCTCGGAAGAACTCGGAGTGAAGCCCGGAGACATCGGGGCGATCTACATATCGGCGTGTCAGGCCAAGACGATTTCCATTCTGGAGCCGGCTGAAGGAGCGAAGAGCACTCTGGACGGCTCCATCGGAATTCGCGGCGTATACAACGCCATCTTGGCTGCCGCCAAGTCTCCCGACGAGGGCTTCGCCGGAAGCCTGCACAACAGCCGAATCTGCGGGGCCGAGTCGTTGCGCGGGGCTACCAGCCAGGCCCACGCCGCCAGTCTCTTGCGTCATCGCTACATGTCGGTGACCGGGCTGGCCAACGTCATCCAGGTATTCGACGACATAGAGAAGGGTAAGCTACAGGACATCGAGTTCCTGGAATGCTACGGCTGTTGGGGCGGATGCGCGGGCGGCAACCTGACGGTGGACAACATCTACGTCACGCTGAGCAAGCTGCACCGTCTCCTCGGCGACCTGCCGGAAGACGACCCCGAAATCGCCGCCGAAGTTGAGCGGCGCTACCCAGAGGGCGGCTTTCCGCTGGAAGGCCGGATAAAGCCGCGGGTGATCGAAGAAGAAGCGGTGGCGCTCAAAGAGAGGATAAAGCGAGTCAAGGCAGGGGATGCACTGCTGCGAGAGCTACCCGACCTCGATTGCGGACTGTGCGGCGCCCCCACGTGCAAGACCTTCTCCAAAGACGTCGCCGCCGGCTGCGCCGACAGAGAAGAATGCATCTTCTTCTCCGACGACCACCTGGAGCGCCTGAGAACCATCTACCTCCGCCGCGAGTAAAGGGGTCAAGTCGCGGCTTTCGACTTCTCTCGCGCCTTACCAGTATTCTTCGACGTGCAGCGTGCCGACCTGGCCGCGTTGGTCGGGCGTGAAGCCTTTGGCCACGAGCATCTCTTTGACGATGTCGATCATGGCCGGGTTGCCGCACAGAAAGACGTCGGCGACGGCGGGGTCGAGCGGTACGTCCGAGCGCTCGGTGATCAGGTCCTGTTCGATCAAGGCCTGTATTCGCCCGGTCAGGCCTTTGAAGTGCGGGTCGGCGGCCGGCCGGGTTATGCTCGGGATGTAGGTGAAGTTCGGTCGCACGCGCGCGAGGCTTTCCAACTCGCCGCGGTAGCCGAGATCCCAGCTGTAGCGGGCGCCGTGCAAGACCACGAAGCGCCGTTCGGCATCGTTGACGAGCATCGTGCGTAGCATGGATACGTACGGTGCCAGTCCGGTCCCGGTTGCTATGAGTATGGCCGCCTTGCTCGAGTCGACGCGGTCGAGCGTGAAGACTCCCGTGGCCTTGGGCGACAGGAAGATCCGGCTGCCGTAACCCAGGGCGAACAGACGGGGCGTGAGCTCGCCGCTGGTTACCAGGGTCACGATGAACTCGGCGTAGCCACGTTCGACGCTCGAAGAGGAGATGCTGTAGGCGCGCCGGATGAGCTTGTCCGGGCGGGGTGGGGATTCGTCCTCGTCGGCTTCAGGGACTCGAGGCTCGCTGCCGAGCAATCCGAGTACCGTGAACTGGCCCGGAACAAACTCGAATAAGGTATCGTCGGGCTGGACACGGAGAACAACGAGCTCGGGGTTGATCTCCTCGCGTCCGGTCACCGTGGCGTTGTAGCGGGAGCCGTCGGATTTGCTCACTGGTTTGCCGTCTCCTGGTCGGGCGTCCTGGCCGGGCGTTCCGGTCGGGCGTCCCGGTCGGCGTTGCCTCAGGTTTAGCCGTCGTGGGCCCCCCTGTCGAGCGCCGATTGCTGCCCCTCACTCGGGATCGTGCCCACTCCGAAACTTTCGTCGCTGCCGGCCGTTGGAGTAAGATGACGGCCAGTCGTGTGCCCGCTGCGTCGTGTGGGTGTAGATCGCCGCACCGAGAATCGCGCGGTCGAGCTTGAAGCGGGGCAGGGCGCCGGCCGATTGATCATGCGCAAATGGTGGATTCCACTTGGCTCCGGTGGTCCGATCGTGATCTTGCCCGCGGCTCTCGTGGCCGTATCTCTGGCCGCGGCCCTGTCGGTGCCCGCAGGTGGGGTGAGAGTGGTGGCTTCGGATCCGTACGAGATTTCAGTAAATACGGGTGGTTCCGTCAAATGGAGCGAGGAAAAGATGAAGGACTTCGAGAAGCCCGATAGCGCGGCGCTGCGCTCGAGCCTGAGCGACCGCCAGTACTCCGTCACCCAGCAGGACGCCACCGAGGCCCCCTTTGCCAACGAGTACTGGGACAACAAGGAGCACGGGGTCTACGTGGATGTCGTCTCCGGCGAGCCGCTCTTCAGCTCCCTCGACAAGTTCGATTCCGGGACCGGCTGGCCGAGCTTCACACGGCCGCTGGACCCGGGCAGCGTCACCGAACACAGCGACCGCAGCCTGTTCACGCAGCGCACCGAGGTGCGCTCGACGCATGCAGACTCCCACCTCGGCCATGTCTTCCCTGACGGCCCGGCGCCGACCGGAATGCGTTACTGCATGAACTCGGCCGCACTACGCTTCATCCCGGCGGCGAGTCTCGAAGCGGAAGGCTACGAGAGCTACGCGGCGGCCTTCGCGAAGGCGGGACTGCTCGAAGCCGGGGAGGCCGAGGCCTCCACAGCCCACGAGGTCGCCACGCTGGCGGGTGGCTGCTTCTGGGGCGTGGAAGATATCATCCGCGACCTTCCGGGTGTCCTCGATACCAGCGTGGGCTATGCGGGCGGCACGGCCGTAGCTCCCACCTACCACGAGATCATGTATGGCCGCACCGGGCATGCCGAGGCCATAGAGGTGAGATTCGACCCCACGCGCGTCAGCTACGAAGACGTGCTCCGCTACTTCTTCCGGCTACACGATCCGACGACTCGCAATCGCCAGGGCAACGACGTCGGCCCGCAGTACAGATCGGCAGTCTTCTACCACAACGAAGAGCAACGAAAGTTGGCCGAGCGTGTTAAGTCCGAAGTCGAAGCTTCGGGCAACTGGAGCGACCCCGTCGTAACCGAGGTCACCGCAGCGGGCCCGTTCTACGACGCCGAGGACTACCACCAGGACTACCTACAAAAGAACCCGCACGGCTACACCTGCCACTATCTGCGCGACTGATGCGCCAGGGTCGCCTGTGAGATGTGGGCGATGCCGAATGCGCTGAGCAGAGACACCCGCGCACTGCCGAGTTACACTGTCGAGCCGTGCTGCTGTCGAGTCGTGCCGCTTGTTCCGCTTCCCTCGAAGCCGTAGAGTAACAACGTGAGGCGGTTTCGCTGCCTCCGTCGAGAGATCATCGTGAGGGCGCGCGTTCACAGAGCGAGGTTCCTACCGGCGTTGGTATTGCTGTTCTGCTCTGGCCAGCTCACTGCGTTCCCGGTCCTGCATCTCCTTGCCCACGTCGAGCAGCAGGCGCATGGGAGGGGCTGCGAGAGCTGCTCGGACGCGACTCATGATGAAGTATGGTCGGATTGCAGCGGATCGTGTGCGGATCCCGACCATCATCACCACGATCTCCCGGGCGGCCACGCAAGTCACACCGGGACCTGTCGCACCTGCTCCGGCGCTGTCACGTCCGCGCTCGCGGCCGACG
>PIVZ01000523.1 GCA_003354045.1 bacterium | reverse complement strand
CATCGGTTGGGGCATCGGTTCAGCTTGTCCCAACTGAGCTGACAGCGCACTGAAGAATACCGAGGGCACCGGAACATCAGGCAGGACTCGAACGGATCAGCCGTGATCGCCGGGCGAGAACCGAAGTGTGCGCCACCCAGTCCTCGGCGTACGCGACCGGGCATTGTCAAGTTGACGATACCCACAGTGGCTATAACGGCGACCGTGAGGCAGACTAGCCACCAACGATTGGCTGCGGCTGTACACCAGCTTTGGCCGTAAGCCGTCGCTAGGGCTGAGATTTCAGGCGACTGGGTTTTGCGGCACGACGCCATGGACCAAACCTTTGCATTAGAAGAGACGAAGAGACGCTCACGTCGAGCCGTGCGCACCCGCCTGCCCGCACCTCTTGCGGCACTGATAGCCCTTGTCTTATATCTACCGACATTACCCTTCGACGCCCTGGCCCGTGAAACCAGCGACGCCGAGCTTCAATCCATCCAGCGGACCATAAAGGCGCTCGAGCGCTCGGGCTTTACTGCGAACACGGCCTCGCGCGACGGCCTTCTCACCATAGAGCTCGAGGTCAGGAACAACGTCGCAAAGAAACGGAAAGAGTTCGAGGAGGAGGGCCAGCGCCCGTGGGAGGAAGACCTCAGCGTCACACAGGCATCAAGCGCGGACGTAGAGGCGCTTCGTAAGAAATTGAAGGGCGACCTCATCCTTTGGCGCGACAACATGAGCGCGACGACCCTTCCCGAACTCAGGAAGGGCCTCGGGGAAGCCCTTGTCGTTGCCGAGGCCGACGGGCTCGACATCGAGAAGCTGAAGAAGGTTTACGACGGCACCAAAGAGGTCATAAGGAGCATCACCTTCAAGGACGACATCCAGTCGATCCCGGACGTGGACATGGGCGTTGAGGTCGAAGGAGACATGGCCTCCGGGGCCTACGAACTCGGCAAGGACTTCATCCGCGAGCTCGACCACACTCTCAACAACATAGACAGCAACCGTCTTCCGGCGCGCTTTGTGAGCCTCTTTACCTGGGCTTTCGACTGGCACGAACTGCTATCGAAGGCCCGCGCCGAGCGTCAGGAAAAACGCGTGATGCTCTACAAGCGCGCAACCCACGCCTTCATTCGTGCGCTCACGAGCGGCAAAGACGAGGTTGCCCCGTGCGATCTACAGAACCGTGAACTGCGAACGATCGACATAAATGGCCACAAGATTCCAAGCTTCGGCTGCCCCGACCCTGTCGTCGAGAACCTCCAGCGTTTTCAGGACGCCGTAATGAAGATCAAGGCCGCGGACGTGGACCGCCTCCAGGTCCAGATCGAGATGATAATAGCCGAGCAGCAGTTCGTCGCGGACCTCCTGAGCGTGGTGCCGGTGGTCGGCGATTCGCTCGATCTCAACTACGTCCTGACGGGTCGCGACATAAACGGCATAGAACTTTCGTACTTCCAGCGCGGCCTCATCGGCGTCTTCGTCGCGCTCCCCGTCGTGGGGCCGGGCGCACTCAAGCAGGCCATGAAGCGCTGGCCCGCGCTCGAAGAGAATCTCATTTATCTAAAAGAGGGTCTCGAGTGGTGGATGGAGGCTTATTACCTCATGGGACGCGAGCTGGCGAGCCTCGGTGACGAGATTGGTGAAGCAGGCTCCAAGGCGCTCGCAAAGCGCCTCGGACTCGAGGACGACGCCCTCAAGAAGCTCTACAAGATGCTGGGGGAGACCGATTACGTGCTGGATGCCGCCGCAAAGCAGCGCATGAGCCTCTGGAAGACGATGCGCGACGCGGCAGAGGGCAAGTTCGATCGCGAGGCCTACGAGCGCATGATGCGCGACCTGCCCGAAGAGATGGCGCAGGAGTGGAACACCTACATGAACCGCCTGATGCGTGAGTCCAAAGAGCTAGTAGACGCCCGCATAATCAAACCCAGCGGCGAGTACGCAGAGCGTGTAGCCCGCTCCAACATGGTCCCCTCTCACGTAAAGCACTTCGAGAAGGCCGCGCGGGAGCGCGGCGAAGTATACCTCTTCCGCCCCGTGGGCGAGGACGCCACCGACCTCCTTGCCAAGAACATTGCCGGGACCAAACCCTTGAAGGTCAAGCCGAAGAGCTCGGACTGGAGCGCGGGGCGCGGCTTCATCCCCGTGGACCAGAACTTTTCAAAGCTCGGCAACCCGGCCGGAGAGATAAACGCGAGCGTTATATCGAAGTCCCAGCGTTACAGCGACGACCTTGTCGAGTCGGGCATGAATACCGTTCACCTGAAGCGGACTTTCGACGAGTTCCCGGGAGAGAAACTCGAGACGATGATAGTGCAAAAAGGCGGGCGCGAGGTCCCGGTATACAAGCGTCCCGACGGCAGCTTCATAGACCCGGATACATTGAAGCCGATAAGGAGCGCCGATGTGGACACTTCGAAGATGCGCCCGTTCGAGGTCTTCGCCGACGCCGACGGCTACCCGATCACGGCGGATTACGACCTTCTGGAGGTGGGCCGCCGCGGCACTCTCGAAGCACCGACCTACAGAGGAGCGAAGGGCAACATCACCGACTCGATAGAAGATTCCGTGGACGCCCTCAACAAGGCGGGGCGCGATGCGGGCTACACCAAGGGCGATCTCGTCCACCACGGACCGGATACCTTCAACCCCGCGACCGCGGGCGTGGACTACCGCCAGGCCGGCGGGGGGCTTCAGCCCCTCCACGTCACGGCCTTCGACCCGGACTACGGCTTCCTGACCATCCCGGCCTGTGACGCCGACTGCATGAAGGCATGGTGCCGCACCACGCGCAGCTGCGACCCGACCAAGATCTGCTCTGGCGGCAAGCTGCTCGACTGCGTCCTGCCCGACAACGATCGCCTGTTGAAGGACTACTACCAGAACCTGCGCATGCGTGGCATCGACGTCCAGCCGCACAGCGCGTGGGGCTGGGGCAACTACAGTGCGCTCGGGGGATGGGGCATGACCGACTACCTGGACGGTGCACCGGCCACGATCATCATCCCAGAGGGCGGCGCGGTCTACACCAAGATACTAGAGAAGGTCAACAAGTCGCTCGTCGGAAAGGCCTATTACTCCTTCTTCGGCCGCCAGATGAGAGCGCGGGGCTACTATAACGTCCGCTGCTCGGGCGAGAACACGAACTGCGAGTTTCTGAACTGATTCGATGAAGCCGCTTCTAGAAAGATACCTTGCAGCGTTCATTATCGTTGCCGCGGCTTTCTCTCTTGCCTCTTCGTCCGGGTGGGCCGCGCCTGTCCTGGAGGGGCTCGGGGAGGACTTCTCGGCCCTTCAATCCAGATACGCCGATCGTGAGGCCGAGCTTCGTGCGCTCAAGCAGGAGATGAATGCTGTCGGCCGCGACGAGCGAACCTTGAAACACTTGAGGGAGTTCGCCGACCGCATACTCGCCATACGCACCGAGATGGACGAGGCCGCGGCAAAGCTCGAAGAGCTGAAGCTCAAGATCAAGGCGCCGATTATTCACCTCGATGGCAACCCCGCCGAGATGAAGACCGGTAGAGTCCTTACCCATTACCGCACCGGGGCCGAGATCGGCAGCATCCGACTTTCCGATCTCCCGAGGCGCATAGTGCCGGGCGAACCCTTCGAGGTGGCCCTCGAGGCGAGGCAACTCGTCGGCCCGGGGCAGGTCCTTTGGCCAGACGAATTCAACGTCATAAAGGCCAAGCTCTACGTCGGCCCGGTCGAGGTCCACGTAAAGCGGATGACGGCTAAGTGCCCCGAACATCGCTACTACGGCACGGTGAACCTGAGGCTCAAGTTCACGCCCGAGCGCAT
>PIVZ01001107.1 GCA_003354045.1 bacterium | reverse complement strand
GCAATGACGTCGGAGGGGACGTCGAATACCAGGTTCTCCGGCCCGATGGCGTCTTCGTGCATGCACTTCGGCAGGCCGTCGTCCTCGTCCTTCCACCCGGCACCGCGGTTGAACTCCCACTCGTCGTTGAGAACCTGCCAGGCGATGTCGGCGATCTGCTCGCGCGAGACCTCTTGGCCGTAGAGGTGCGTGTAGAACTCACGAATATTGTCGAGCGAGGGCGACACGAACTGGCAGAAGCCGGAGGAGTCGCACACGGCGTTGATGAGCTGTGACTCCTGGGACTTGAGCGCGAACTCTTCCGGTGCAAGTCCGGGGTTGATGATCAGGCCGGCCGTGTGATCGGCGCCCATCGGGCTGGTCGCGTATGTGATGCCGGTGGCCTTGAGCGGCCGCGGATCCCATGCCGGGATCGACTGCCCGCGAACGGTCGGCACCCGGTGATGCCCGGTGTGCGCGCCGACAGCGGCGGCGCCGTTGCCGACGACCTTGCCGAGCTCGGTTCCCTTGGCGATCTCCTCTTCGAAGATCTTCTTGGTACCTTCGTAATCGCCGAATTCCAGCTGTCCGGAGTCCATCAGCACGCCGATTGCCGCACCCGCTTCGATCGTGTCGATCCCGAGCTCGTCACATAGCCGATCGAACTCGGCCACCTGGTCTACGTTCTTCATGGCGATGTTCGAGCCGAGCAAGGTCAGGGTTTCGAACTCCAGGGCCGATGTTTTGTAGTTACCGTCGGCGTCGTGGACGATGTTCGAGCACTGCACGATACAACCCGTGAGACAGTTGTGCATGCGACCGCCGCGCGTCGCGAAGCTCTCCATGATGCGCGCGCCGTCGAGACCCTCCACATCGGGCGACTGTCCTTCGACGCGGTTCTTGTACGGGAAGGTGTTGAGCATGTTGGCCATGCCGACGAACGCG
>PIVZ01001106.1 GCA_003354045.1 bacterium | reverse complement strand
TGCAGGTTTCCTGCACCGCGGCGACCCGCGCCTCGACCTCAGCCGGGGTGAGCAGGTCGTGCTTGTTGAGCAGCACCACGGGGGTGGCGCCGCTGTCCCAGACCATGGTGAGGAAGCGCTCGATGCGGCGTAGGTTGTAGTCGCCGTCGAGGCCCATCACCAACAACACCGTGTCGATGTTGGCGGCCACGACCTGCTCGGTGGTGCGCGCGCCGGGGACCTTGCGCGAGATCTTTGTCTGTCGTGGCAACACCGCGGAGATCGGGACCCGGTGAGGCGACCCATCGCCGGTGCGGCATAGCACCCAGTCGCCCACCACGGGATGCTCGTCGTCGTACCGCAGGCGGCCCGCGATCACCGCGCCGTGCTCGCCCTGCGCAGTGATCACGCGGTAGGCGCCGCGGTGCTCGGCGATCACCCGTGCCGGGACATCTGATGGATCGGTTTGTTGCTGTTCGAAATGCTGCGCGAAAAAGCTCGACCAGCCATAGTCGTCGAGAGTCATTTGCCAGTGCTCCAAGCGGTCTGCGCCGCGGCGTGCGGGCAAACCCGTACTAACGCGTGTTCGTTCACGGGAATCGAGGCGCGACCTCGAGCGGCGGCCTCGGGTGGAACTCTCTTGGCTGGCTAAACAAGCATCAGATGTCAGTGTGGCATGCGCGTGGGGTGTCCCGCAAGCAGCGGTGTCCAACTGCCTGCGCGGTGCGCAATCTATTCTGACGGCGTCCGCGCCGCGGCGCCGGTTGACCATCGGCTGGCTCCCTTGGTGCACAACTCGTGATCTCGATCCATACTGGCAATTTACCCGCGGATCCGAGGTTCGCCATGAGCACTTTCAAACGCAGTCAGCTCGAGTATGTGAAGAAGGCCTATCGCATCAGGAATTGGCGCGAGTAAGAGGCAGGTCTACGCGACCGCGGGAGCC
>PIVZ01001105.1 GCA_003354045.1 bacterium | reverse complement strand
CGAACGTCGTTCGCCGAAGTCACGGTGAACGATGAGGCGCTGGGGGTCTACGTGCTGGTCGAGCAAGTCGATGGTGGCTTCATCAAGCGCCACTTCGGCGAGCCTTCTGGCGATCTCTACAAACCTGAGCAGCAGACGGGATCGCTGGAGTATCGTGGGCCCGACATCGCCAATTACCCCGACATCAATCACAAATGGCCTGGTGACACCGATCATGCAGCCTTGCTGAACGCCCTGGAGGTGTTGCACTCGGGTTCCATGAGCGAGATCGAGAGCGTATTCGACGTGGAGGGAGTGCTCACCTACATGGCGGGCAACGTGGCCCTCGGCTCCTGGGACTACTACCCGAACACGGGACACAATTACTATCTCTACGAGATGACCCCCGGTCGTTTCACCATGCTCCCGTGGGACATGAATGGCAGCCAGGAAGAGTCGGATCTCGCCGTGTGCAATCCGACCGTAGGCTACCTGTCCGGCAGACT
The DNA here is from genome assembly GCA_003354045.1 of bacterium. GTDB lineage: Bacteria > Desulfobacterota > Binatia > UBA1149 > CAITLU01 > PIVZ01. The sequence goes on along the minus strand of PIVZ01001105.1, from coordinate 440 downwards.
CCTGCAGGATCCCGGCCATCTGGAGATGTACCTCGACACCGTGACCCGATTCCTGGGGGACACCGGCTCCGAGGCTTGGCTCACGGCACGTCTCGATCATGCCGCGAGCCTCCTTGGCTCAGCTCTTCACCCCGAGGATGTCGCAGAAATAAGGCAGGCCATTGCCGACCGGACGAGCCGGCTCCAGGACGAACTGGCAACGACATCGACCTGTCCATGATCGGCGAGGCCACGGTCCACCGCCATCTCGATCGTGGTAGCCTCCACCCATGAACGAACCCACGAAGCCCTTCTTCAAGGTACAGAGCGTCGCCGAGGTACGTTCGCGCGCCGCGCCGATCGCCGCCCGGCCACCGGAGCGGGTGGATCTGATCGAGGCACGGGGGCGGACACTTGCCGGGGAACTGCGCGCGCCGGCCGACCTGCCGGGGTTCACCCGC
>PIVZ01001104.1 GCA_003354045.1 bacterium | reverse complement strand
CTGTAGATATCGGTGTCGGCTTCGACCAGCATCTCCAGGGCCACCTTGGCGTGGCCGGCGCTCTGGCCGGAGTAGCACACCACGACGATGTCCTTGGTCACCGGGATGGTGCCGTCGTCCAGGTCGGCCATCAGGGTGCCGAGCGAGGAGTTAATGGCGCCCTCAATGTGGCCCGCCTCGTAGTCCGAGGCCGCACGGATGTCGACGATCGTGTAGTCGTCCATGTTGTCGTTGACGGCGGTCGCCATGATGACGCCGGGGCAGCTTGCGCTGTTGACGTAGTCCTGCGCCGCGTTCACCACGGCCGAGAAGGGCGCGGAGAAGGTCATCTCGAGCGGGTACAGGTTCGTGCCCGTTTCGGGAGTCCACTTGTGGCCCGACAGGTCCTCGTGGAATAGAGCGTTCGAGCCGAACTTCAGGCTCCAGGCCGTGTATCCCAGCATGTTCAGGTAGGCGGTCACCTGGCTACTGTGCTGACCGGTCCAGCAGTAGACGACGATCTCCTTGTCCGTCGGCAGATACTCCAGGAACTGGGCCGTGCCCATGCTGGCGTAGGGCGTGAACTGGTAGGCGCCGGGGATGTGTCCCGGAACGCCGAAGTTGCCGTCGCCCATGTAGTCGAGCTCGCCGAAGTAGTTGACGATGAAGTAGTTGTCCGGATCCGCGGCGACGGTGCTGTAGGGGATTCCCTTGAAGCCCTCGTCGAGCATCCAGGCGACGCGCGCCGGGACGACCTCGTCCGCCATGGTTGCGCCGGTGTCGAAAGTCGGGAAGTCAAAAACGTTTACGAGCTCTTCGGCATCGGTGCTCGGGTTGGCGAGCTGGTCGCCCGTGTTGTTGTTCCAGGAGCCCGCGAGCTACTCATTCCAGGAGGACACGCCGAACAGGAGGCTGTAGATCTACAGGTCGGGGTAGAGCATCTGAAG
>PIVZ01000522.1 GCA_003354045.1 bacterium | reverse complement strand
CTCGACGCCTCGGCTATGCCGCCGGCCTTCTCACACGCCCTGAACCACTTCAGCGCGAAGGGGAAGCGCTGATCCATCGGGGGTGTAGGTTTTTCGACCAGGCACCCCTGAGTATCGGGGTGTACATGTTAGCGACGCGGCTGGGTCCGGGTAGCGGGTGACGTGAAGCTCAACCTTCGTTGAGTGGCAGTTGATCCGCCGCTACCCGTGCGCGCTCTACTCCACGCCGAAGCTGAGTAGCTCGACGGGCAGGCCGTCGTTGCGGACAACGCAATCACCGGACGTACACATAAATGCGCAGCCGCCAGTATTGTCGCCTAGTCGTGCGCCGGTGGAGGGCCACGTCACGCGGAAGGCATTGTTCGTTTTGACGAAGGACATAGTGTTCGCGTGGCAGTCAGTCGCGGCACCGGAGGGGACCCCCTGAGTGCATCCCGTATGTGTAGTTGGGTAGAAAGATGTCGCAATTGCGAACCTTGTTGTTCCGGTGTGGAGGCCGGCCTCGCAAGGCCCTGCCGCGATGGCTACGGGGGGGACAGCCAAGGAGTAAACGAGGAGCAAGTTTATGATAATAAGCGGCAGGGTGGGCGTTGGTGCGTCCATTTGATAGTTCAACATTCTTATTTTCCCTTTATTGCTGCGAATCGTGTTGGAATCGGGGTGGGGAATACCTTAGATACGGCGTCCTGTCCCAAAATCCAGCCGACCGAAACCTTAGCCGTAGCGTCGGCTTATGGCCAGGGTTGATGAACAGTCGCGGCCTACCGTTGGCGGCCGCCGCAAAGAGGGTGGGGCGCAAGGGGCTTTTCGGAATCGCGGCCATTGTGACGCCCGACACGTTACTTCGCTGGTACCGGCGGCTGATAGCGCGCAAGTACGACGGCAGCAGGTGTCGTAAGCCCGGTCGGCCCAAGACGGCCGCCGAGATCGAGGAACTCGTCTTGACCATGGCACGCGAGAACCCAGGGTGGGGCTACACGAGGATTCGCGGCGCTCTTGACAACCTCCGGCATGAGATCGGTCGCAGTACGATCCAACGAATCCTCGGCGGAGTGCTACATTTCTACCATTGGGAGGCCGCTTAGGGTTCGGCCGAGTAATGGGACAGGACAACATGGAGGTAGTTGTCATGAAGCGACTCGTTGGTATTCTTGCGGTCTTTGTGCTCGTTGCCCTCGTCGGTGTACCCAGCGATGGCCTGGCGGCAAGAGGAGTGGCAAAAAAAATGTGCGGGCAATTTGTGTCAGCGTACGAGCCCTGTACGGTTCCTAACGATACCACTGATGACGGTCAACCAGCGTGCTCGCCGGCTATATCTGGTGATCCCGTTTGCGGATACGATGGTGATCGTGGCTCGGGCAAGATCAAAGCCCAGGTAGGCTACGATGTCGTGCGCTCGCGCTTTCGCTGGGGCTTCGGGTCGTGGAATATTCGGCGCGGGTCTTTCACAACTTTCTGGATGGGATGGTGGTGGCCTTCCTTCTAGTCTCTTGACGGTACGACTGCGCAACGGTGTAGCGCCAGGGCTGCCGCCATGTCGAGGAGCGGGCGTCAACTGTGATGTAGCCCACACGCGACAGCTTTTCGTGAGCCAGTAGAGCCCGCCGGGCGCTATTCCCGCGCCGCGCTAGCGGCCCTACGGGGCCTGTACGCTGCCGTGGCACACCAACATCGAGGGTCCAAGGTAGGGGAGTACCCGTGACCTCTTTTTGAGCGCCAAAGCCCCAGTGTTTATGCGGGCTGTGGCGCAGGGATTCGTGGGGCTGGGAGGCTTCGCGGCCTTGTGGACAGGGGATACCGCGGTTGTTAGTATTCCCCTCGACTTAGGCGACCGATCTTGCCCACCCACGCCTGCCCCTAGACTGCAGGATGCCGACCGCGCACTGCGACCGCGCATCCCAATGGAGGTAGGAGAATCATGACCATCGCTTGTTCATCATCGTCCCACCCGCGGCGGGCGAGCCTTGGAATCATACTTACTGTCACTTTTCTGCTCTGTGCTCTGCTGATGCCGCCCCGCGCGGCCGCACAGCCGTGCCCCGGGCTTACAGATACCAACGCGTGGTATGCTAAGAAGAGAACGGAGACTACTACTACTGCATTTCCTTCACGGCCTATTGTCGCGTTCATCGGCGGCGGATGCACAACCGAGAAGCTCGGCAACGTACAGGTGTGTCGTGCAGGATTCGCCGCGTCTGTTGGTTGGCTCGATGCGAGTTGGAGTCCATCCTATTATACTCGCCTTACCGACCTAACTGGAGGATGCCGTTTCAATTGCGACGGGGGAACGTGCGTCATCAGAAATGACGGTCTGCCCGTCGAGCTACTACACTTCGGCGTCGAGTAGCGCGCAACAACGCGCGCCGCGCTAGCGGCTCTACTGGGCCTGTACGCTGCCGTGGCGGACTGATGTTGAGGGTCCAAGGTAGGGGAGTACCAGTGACCCCTTTTTGGCGCTCGCAGCCCCAGTGTTTATGCGGGCTGTGGCGCAGGGATTCGCGGGGCTGGGACGCCCTTGCCTCGCGCCCCCCCCGAGCTAGTATGGTACCGCAGGACTGCGGCCCTGGGCCGCCAACAACTTTCCGCGCCTACAAGCCACGACCCTGCCTGTGCTGCGCAACCAAGAGAGGAAGCTATGAGACACGCGATTCTATCTTCAGTGGTCACGGCAGTAGCGCTGGGGTTGGTTCTGGCATTGGGCTCGTCAGTACGTGCAGAGGACCCAGCCGTCAAATGCGAGGAGAACAAGCTCAAGGAATCCGGCAAGTACAGCAAGTGCCGCCTGAAGGCCGAGGCCAAGGGCGTGAAGAAGGCCGAGCAGGCAGACTACACGAAGTGCGAGGAGAAGTTCGGAGAGAAGTGGGACAAGGTTGAAGGCAAAGCCGAGGGGGCCTGTCCGACGAACGGGGACGTGGACTCGATGGACGCGCGCATCACGACGGATGCCGCGGAGATCGCAACGCTGCTGGCGGGCGGAACTCTGGCTGAGTGCGGTGACGGCTCGATCAACGTTGCCTGGGAGCAGTGCGATGGGGCGGACCTCGGCGGCGAGACCTGTACGGGACTCCGCTTCGTGGGCGGGACGCTCGCGTGCGACGTAACCTGCGGCTTCGACACGAGCGGGTGCGTGGTCGGCACCTGCGGCGACGGGGTCGTCAATCAACCGAGCGAGCAGTGCGACGGTACGGACCTGAACGGTGTCCTCTGTGAGCAGTTCGGCTTGCTCGGCGATCCCGGCTGTGATTCGTCCTGCGAGATCGACGGGAGTCAGTGCTTCGCGTGTCCAGGCGGCACTGTGGTGGGCGATAGCTGTTGGTACCTCGCTCCGGTGGGAGACAACTGCAATGACGTGTGCGGCGCCGTTCAACTCAGTTACGACGACGTCACGCGGACCTTTGCGGGTTCGAGTGGCACGACCGCCAACTGCCAGAGCGTGCTGCTCGCATTGGGCTTAACCTCGCTCGGAACCCTTGATACCAGCTGCGACCTTGGGAGGGGCTGCACCTACAGTGTCTTCGCGGAGCGCGGCTTCCGTTGCACGAGCCCGGCAACGGTCGCTGAACCTCCCAGCGTCAACGAGGGCAATCTCCGAGTCTGCGCGTGCCAGTAAACGGCAACGAGCGAGCAAGGGGAGCCTACGGGCTCCGCGGTAAGGCGCAGTCGCGCGATGCCGCAAAGCCCGTTTTCGAGCCGGGGGAGCAAGGGGGCATCAGTACACATCAAACAGGCCCCCACGGGGGGTATTGCCTTTCGGGCCTGAAGTAGTCGGCTTCGCCGCTGAAAATACGTAGCGGATTTCAG
>PIVZ01000032.1 GCA_003354045.1 bacterium | reverse complement strand
TGTGGCGGTCACCGACAGCGCCATGGTAGACCTCGGCGGCGGGTCGCTCACCATCGACGGTAACGTGATCTCGAGCACGGCCGGCAACGTGCTGTGCAGCAACATCGCACCGGACTTATCCGACCGCGACGTGCAAAACCTGACGGCGAGCGCGATCAAGGCCGAGAACAACTGGTGGTGCGACCTCGACCCGTCCGATCAAATCCACGAGAACCCGGGCCCGATCGACACCACGCCGCACCTGACCGAATCGCCCTGAAACATCGTAGGCGCCTGCTCCCGACTCAGCCTCCCGGCAGTAGCCGCGACCACGAAGCCGGGCTGAGGTACAAGGGGTCGCGGAAGGTCACGAGGTTGTCAACGACGGTTTCGGCGACGCCCGCGAGCAGTGTCGCCGGCAGCCCCCAGCCGTGCACGGCCGGCCGGTAGCAACGCGCAAGGAATCCGAACGTGCCGCGCGGTGATACCCAGCGGAAGCGCCGCGCGCGTTTCGCGAGCCGCGGTTCGACCGCACACCCGGAGGCGACGTTGTAAGCCGCCAATGCCAGGTGGTGCCCGTTGCGGGTACCGAGCCCGAGCCACAGCCACGGCCGTGGGTTGGCATCCAGCAGGCACATGCGACCGTCGCGCGGATCGATCTTGAACTCGACGTCGCACATTCCCCAGTAGCCCAGCGCGCGCAGCAGCTCGACGGCGGGATCGATCACGCCGGGATCCTCCGCGAGCTCGACGATCAGCCCGTCACCGAACGGCTCGGGGTATTCGCAGCGCTTGCGCGCCACGAACGCGTCGAGCACTTCGCCGTCACGCCCGAGCGTGACCGCGGCCGTGACGAGCTGGTCGAAGCCGCCCGGAATCTGCTCCAGTACCATGACCGGATAGCGCGCTGCGAGCAGCGCCTCGACGGCGACCTTCGGATCGCCGCCCATGGCCTTGGTCACGCCAACGTCCCGGCGAAACGAGCGAATGCCATCGTCGCTCAGACGGTAACGGCACGGTGGCTTGACGACCCACTTGCCGGCTTCGAGATCGGCAACGTCGGCCGGTGTCTTCGCATCGAAAACGGTCGGCAGATCGATACCGGCCTGGCCTGCAACAGTGTACAGGCGCCGCTTGTCGAGTATGCGTTCGATGAGGCCCGGCGCCGGGTAAGACGCGCAGACGGCATCCCCGACAACCGAATGGTAGCGCTCGAGCGCAAGACACGCCGCATCTTCGGTCGGAAACACGACCGGCGGTTCGCTTTCCCGCACGGCCACCTCCGCGAGCCGTTCGGCCCACACACGCGTATCCGTGTACAGGTTCGGTACACGCACGAACTCGGCGTAGCGCGACGCGGCCGCAGGACCGGGCGCGTGGCTCAGTACGCGAGCGGGAACTCCCGCCGAACCGAGCTCGCGAACGGTCGCCAACGCGGCCGGGTTGTCCGGGAATACGTAGGCGGTGGGAAGCTTCAGGATTCGGACCCGTCCAGTTTAGCCAGCCGCACGAGGCCTGTGGCTTTGCGCCAAGCCTCGGGCACCGAAGGCCACTGGCCTGAGCGCTCGATTAACTTGCGCATACCGGGCAGGCGCAGTACGGCGGAAAGCCCAGGATGGAACACGACACGCTGGTGCACGGGCAGAAGCTCAAAATCGAGCGAGGTTTTGAAACCCTCGACCCCGCGGTCGTCGGAAACAGTTTCGACACCGAACGTGATTTCGCGGACCCCGCGCTCGCAGAGCATATGCTGAGCCACGTGGAAGATCAGCGCGTTGTTCGGATAGTTGCGCAGCAGGTCATTGCGCGAACGCGCCTGGCTGAACTCACAAATGTCTTCGATGCGAATGGTGATCAAATACGCGGCGAGTTCGTTTTCATACCAGGCCGTCCACACTTCGCACGCGGGCTCGGCGTCCACGGCCGCGAGCAGCCGCTTCCACGATTCGATCGCGCGTGCAGAGAAGCGCTCCTGGCGACGCAACGTCTCGACGAAAGCCCGCTCGCCTGCCTCCGCAAGCTCCGCGCCGAGAATGCGGCGAATCTCGTTTCGCTTGAGTCCGCGCCGCACGCGGCTGCGCGCATTGCTGGACAGACGCTCGAGGCCGTAGTCGGCGCCGCGCCCCACTATGCGATAGCTCATAACGCCGCCACCGTCGGGTTCGGTCAGGTAGCGGATGCCGGCCATACCGGTGTCGCGGATGACCGCAATCGCCTCATCACGACTCAGAACGACGGTGCGGTGCGGCGGCATTCCCATCAAGAAGCGGGGCCCAGCCTCGTACCAGAAGTGGCCGCCGCTGCTGAAAGCGCGCACGCCGGCGCGCTCATAAAAGCGCAGCATGCCGTCGTCGGTCAGTGGTGCGGCGGAATTGGTTTCGCTATCAGGTTGAGATGGCAAACGGCACTCTCCCGAGGCCCTCGTGGATCGCTGAATCGAGGCGCCGCAACATGCTGCGCGCTCGGGAATCGCGCGGTGCTGCAGCGAATGCCGCACGGTAGCGCATCGATCTGAGGTTGTCCAATCTCTCCACCCTGGCATGGTCGCCGCGAGCGAGCGTTCGTGACCGATGCAGCGGGCTTGCTCAATCGACGTGTCGCCCGACGGCTGGTTGCTGCGGGCAATAGGATCACGGTCTTGGCGCACTCGCTTGTGGCTTCGCCGTGCGCAGCAACTGCCAGAGACGACTGGGTGAAGCCGGCACCTCTCTGGCCATGACGCCAAACGGAGTCAGCGCATCGTTGATGGCGCACAGCACCGCTGCCGGGGTTGCATGAATGGCGCCTTCACCACAGCCTTTGGCTCCCAGTGGGGAGAGCGGCGAGGGAGTCACCATGGCGTACTTCTCCGTCATCGGCACTTCACTGATCGAGGGAAGCAGATAATCCATGAAGGTCGATGCCAGCGGTTGGCCCTCTTCATCATAGGGGTACTCCTCGAGAAGTGCGGCGCCGACACCCTGGGCAACCCCGCCCTGAGTCATCCCCTCCACTGTGGCGGGATTGAGACGGTTGCCAAAGTCATCGACGATGAAGTAATCGAGAATCTCGACCTGCCCGGTCTCGGGATGGAGTTCGATGAGCACCGCATGGCAAGCGTTGGCAGCGGTCAGGTAACTCTTGGCCCGGCCCTGCTCATCGATGGGCAGGCGGCCCTGGGCGGTCCATACGCCGGTCGCTTCCAGACCCAGCTCCATGCCCGGTGGTAACAGGTCGCTGCGGGCAAGCGCCACGCCGGCCACGTCCACCAGTGACATTTCCGCGCCGGGAACACCCTTGATCTGCAGCTTGCCGTCTGCCAGCTCCATCGTGTCGGGAGTCGTCTGCATGAGACCGGCAGCAATGGCAATCATCTTTTGTCTAAGCTTGTCTGCCGCGGTCATGATTGCACCGCTCAAGGCCACGCCCAGCCGGCTACCGCCCGGGCCGAAGGCAGGGGGAGCCGATAGAGTATCAAGCTGGATGACAGTGACATCGTTCATGTCCACGCCGAAGTAGTCGGCCACCAGCTGCGCCGCCAGAGTGAAGTGCCCCTGTCCTTCGCTGGTGAAGCCCACGCGAACGGTGATCTTCCCCAGGACGTCGATAGCCACAGTGACGCCCTCGGCCACGCCAATGCCCGGCATGCCGACAATCGCATAGGAGTTAAAATCGAAGACACCGGGCTCGATGGTATTGATCACACCGATGCCAAGGTAACGACCTTGTTTGCGTGCCTCGGCCTGTTGTTGGCGAAGTTGCTGATAGCCGGACATGGCGAGTACTTTATCCAACGCCGCCTCGTACTCACCGCTGTCGTATTCGTTGCCGCTGGGAATGGTGTAGGGGAACTGGTCCGGTTGGATGTAGTTGCGGCGGCGGAGTTCTGCAGGATCAATCCCCAGACCACGAGCGGCGACATCCATCATTTGTTCGAGAACGAAGAAATGCGGTGGCGGCCCCATACCGCGGTACGCTGACGTCGGCAGTTTGTTGCTGATGACCAGGGTGACATCGTAGGAGGCCACGGGAATCGTATAACATCCGGTGAAGGCAGCCAGGGGTTTGCCGGCGCCCAATGAACCGTAGTTCTCGCCGCTGGCGCCAAGATCGTCGATTAATTTAACGCGTAGCCCGGTCACCGCGCCGTCATTGTTGACCGCCAATTCGGCTTCGTAATGACGGTCCCAGGCCTGGCTGCCGCCGGCGACCAGATATTCCATGCGATCTTCCACCCACTTCACCGGCACCCCTCCGGCTTTGCGCGAGAGAAGACAGACAATGTTGATGGCGCGTGGATTGCCCTTGCCGCCAAAACTGCCGCCACGGTGATGGCTGATCAGACGAAGCTTGTTCGACGGGACACCCAAGACGCCGGCAACGGCAAGGGCCGTCAACCGCGGGGATTGAATGCTGCCGCGGACGGTGACCTGGCCGGTAAACGTGTCCCATTGACAGATGCAGCCAAAGGTTTCCATCGGGTTGGCGCCCATACGGTGCCAGCGAAACTCATCTTTGAAAACGTGATCGGCGTCAGCGAAAGCCTGGTCCACCTCGCCCCAGATAAACTTGCGCTGCATGCCGATGTTGCTGCCCAGTGATTCGATGACGAGCGGGCTCTCCGGATCCATCGCCTGATGAGCATCGACGACCGGCGTCAATGGCTCGTAGCTGACTTCGATCAGCTCGAGCGCGTCTTCGGCAATATAACGGTCCTTCGCGGCCACGGCGGCCACCGGCTCGCCTACATAGCTGGCTTTGTCGCTCGCCATGCAGCGGGCCTCGGTGCCTTCGGGAAAACCGCCCATGGGGTTGCTCGAGTTCAGTATCTCCTGGCCGGTAATCACCGCGACAACACCCGGCAGCTTTTCCGCCTCCGATGTGTCGATCGATTCGATTTTTGCGTGGGCATACGGACTGCGCAGGATGGCGCAGTGGACCATACCGGGCATGGTCGCGTCATCGATGAACTCCATGCGCCCCGTCACCAGCTCAGGGTCTTCAATCCGATTGACTTCTTTGCCGACCCAGCGCAGCGACTCGGTGGGGATGTCGTCCAGGTGTGGTTCTTTATGGGCCATGGGAGTCTCTCGCTTATCCTCTTTTCGTCTATCCTTATCGCCACCCGCATTGCGCCGATTGACGAAAGACAAACATGGGTCTTTCCTTCAGCACATGTGTCCGCTTCGGGGTAATACTCTGCCGATTGTCGATCACTTGCAATGAGGCCACGCGGGACCCTCCGAGTGCGCGGCCGCGCTTCCGGCGGCGGTTGGGATAGACGCGGACTTACTCCGCCCCATCCCAGCAGTAGGTGCAAAGCTTCTGCTTCGGCAGTCCGATCGCGGCGACCAGATCGTCGAGTTTCTGATACCCGAGCGTGGTCAGGTTGAGCCGGCGGCGGATCCTCTCGATCATCTCGCTGTGCTTCTCGGTAGATGAGTCGGCGTAGGCGGCGAGGTCCTTATCGCCATCTCCCTCCAGCTCCTTGACGGCCCTGCGCGCGGCCAGGTCGAGCTCGCTGCGACTGCGCGAGAAATTGAGGAACTTGCACCCATATACGAGAGGCGGACAGGCCGGACGCATGTGAACCTCCCTGGCTCCATAGTCGTAAAGCCTCTGCACGGTGTCCTTGAGTTGCGTTCCGCGCACGATCGAATCCTCGCAGAACAGCAGGCGCTGCCCGGCGATGAGCTCGCGTATGGGGATCAGCTTCATCTTTGCCACCAGGTCGCGCTGCGTCTGGTCTTGAGGCATGAAGCTGCGCGGCCAGGTCGGCGTGTATTTCACGAATGGACGGCGGTAGGCAATCCGCGCTTCGTTTGCGTAACCGATCGCATGCGAGGTACCCGAGTCGGGCACCCCGGCGACCAGATCGATCTCGGGTTGATCGTTGCGCGCAAGTGCGGCACCGCAACGGTTACGCACCTCCTCCGTGTTTATGCCTTCATAGGTCGAGGCAGGATACCCGTAATACACCCACAAGAACGAGCATATCTGCATGCGGTCGAGGCCGGGCTTCTTCTGCTCTATGCCCTCGGCGGTGATGAGAACGACCTCACCGGGCGCCAGGTCGCGCACGATCTCGTAGTTCAAGTTGGGCAGAGCGCAGGTCTCCAGGGTAGCCGCATAAGCGCCGTCACGACGCGCAAGAATGACAGGCGTGCGTCCGAGCCGGTCGCGGCCGGCGTATATCCCCTCATCGGTCAGAAGCAGCATCGAGCACGAGCCCTCGATAGCTTCCTGGGCGGCGCGTATGCCGTCGGCGAAGCTGTCTTCGCGACCGATCAGCGTAGCCACGAGCTCGGTGGGGTTTATTTCCCCACCGGTCATCTCGGAGAAATGAATCTTGCTTCCGTAGGCCTTGCGCGCCAATTCCTCGGCGTTGTCGAGCTTGCCCACGGTAATGATCGCGTAGGTTCCGAGGTGCGAACCGATGATCAGCGGCTGATCCTCGTAATCGCTGATCACACCGATGCCCGTACGACCGTGCAGCTTGGCAATGTCGTCTTCGAACTTGGAGCGAAACTGCGAATTCTCGATGTTGTGGATGAAGCGCTTGACGCCGACCTGGTTGAGCACGGCCAGCCCCCCGCGACGCGTGCCTAGGTGGGAGTGATAGTCCGTGCCATAGAAAAGATCCGATACGCAGTCGTCGCGTGACGCGACGGCAAAGAATCCACCCACTGTCCGGTCCCTCCCCGCAGGAGCCCCGTGCTGGCTGCTTGAGACGGTGGGACCTTACGACTTCGGCTTCCTTCGGACAATCGGCCCTGTGCCCAGTCCGGACGGGCCACCGGTATGGTGCTTCAAACGGCGATATCGCGAGAGGCCGCGGTAGCGTCGGGCTACCGCGGCTCCGCTCCGTCGATCATCCTGCGCTTCACCCACACGGCGCGCCGGGGCTCCATGCGGACTGGCTTGTCCCCGGCTCGCACCACTGGCAGGGTTCGCCCGGATTCGTCTGACCGGTCGTCCAACAGGTGTTGTCGATCAGGCAGGTCCCGGCGGCGATCGGATAGGTGCAGCCGCCGGTTCCATCGCACACATCATCCGTACAAGAGCGTCCGTCGTCGCACACGTACCCGCTCCCGATGCACGTGCCGGCTTGGCATTGGTCGGACATGGTGCAGACATCGCCGTCGTCGCACGCGGATCCTTCTATCAGCGCCGACCAATCCGTCTGACTTACCGAGCTATCGCAGCTCTGGCAGGGGTTGTCGGGGTTCTCGGCCGACTCCACCCAACATGCGCTCGCGATCAGACAATTGCCGGCGTTTATCGGGTACGTGCAGCCGCCGGTTCCATCGCACACGTCGTCTGTACAGGAATCACCATCGCTGCAGAAATAACCCGCGCCCGCACAGACCCCCGCCTGACAGTCGTCGAACCCCGTGCAGCTGTCCCCATCGCTACAGGGGGTTCCGTCAGAGGCGGTCGGATCGGAGCACAGGCCGGTGGCCGGGTCACATACTCCGGTGTCATGACACTGATCGCTGGCAGTGCAGTTGATGCCGGCACACCGGTCCAGCGTCGTGGAGGTGCTCGTGGTGCTGGTTGTTGTCGTGGTGGGAACGGCGCCCTTGACCGCCGGAACGCACAGCAGGCTGGCCTTCTTCAGCTTGCCGAGCGGGCGAAACCCGAACTGGTCGGTGACATCTTGATCGGGCAGCTCCTCCTTCGGACATTTCATCTTGTAGCAGATGTAATCGCCGGCGGCCTCGCCGGTTGGCGGCAGTACTGGCGGCGCCACTGATGTGCCCGGATCGACTATCTCCTTTTGCGCCGGAACGCAGAACTTCTTCGCCCGTCCCTGGAGCTCGCAGTTGCCCGGAATCTCGAACTGAGCCTGCACGGGCGTCAGCCGGACGAAAGCGTCGCTGAACTTCTGCGTGTCCTTCACTTTGTAACACTGCAGATGGTCATATGGCTGAGATCGCGCCACTCCCGGCTGAATGGCGAACAGCAGACATGAGAAGAGAACACCCCCTACTACAACTAGAATTCGACTGTCCATGAGATCACCCCCGTAGTGATTGTCCTGGTCGTCCCGCGTCGCCGCGGGCACGTTCAAAAGCCCGGCCCACAATGGGCCAGGCACCAGCACGCCGCCAAGAACGGCACTATAGCCAATCGTTAAATGCAGTGTCCAGCCGACGCTCAACAGCCGTGCAGTAAACTGATGTACGCAGGTTGATGCTTACCCCGACCTATTGTGACGCGCCGGCGGAACCCCAGCGCATGTCGATCTCGAGAGCTTCTTGTCGATCCGCACGGGCTGCGCCCGCGGCTTCAGTTCGTACGGGCCGAGGCCTTGAAGCGCTGCTTGCCCTCCACCGGGCCGTCGTTCACCTTGATGTCACCCAGTTCGAAGATGGAGTCCCAGCACTCACCGTTGGTGTTGAAGAGCTGTGCCGAGACTGGTGGGAACAGCGGCAGCGTGGGCGTGAGGCCGTCCTCGAGCTTGAGGTTTGGCCCCTCGCCGTCGAGCTTCACGTTGGCGCGTCCGGCCGCAGCCACGCGTCCGCGCAATCGATGGACCCCATCCGGACTACCCTCGTCGTCGCGGTACTTGATCTTGCGCGGATCCTCAACCGGGCCGGTGAACTCCCAGCACGGGTCGTCTCCGCAGGTCCCGCCAAAGGGCAGAACCACGCTCACCACGAACGTGCTCACGCCGCCCGGCTCGTCGTAGAGGCAGAGGTGATAGTTGCTCGTACCATCGACCGGGTCGCCGAATGCATCGGCCAAAGTTTCCTCGCCTTTGTCCCAGCGCCAACGGAGCACGTCGCGCAGGCTCTGCGCGTCATTGTCGACCTTGATCACGAGCTTCGTTTTCTCGGCGCTTCGACAGCCAACGGCGGGCTCGGCGACACAGGGCACCAGACGGAACACGGCTATCGCGTTCTCGTTCTGGCTGACGGCGTATACGTGCAAGCCGTCCGGACTGATCGCGATGCCGCGTACACCGTTCAGCCCGTCAACTCCGCCTGCACCGTCGGCGACGACATGGTCGAACGTGAGTGACCCCGCGCTCTGGTCCCGAGCGAAGAGCGGTATCTCGTCCTCTCCGGTTCCCGTAGCCACCACATATGCGCCGGTGGCACTCACGGCCACCTCGCGGGCGCCTGCCAGGCCGTCAACGTCGCCGCTACCGTCTGCCTGCACTTCCACGAAAGTGAGTGCGCCGGTGCCGCCGTCACGGCTGAAGACGGTCACGGCGTTGTCTCCCTGGCTGCTCGTGTAGACGTGGCTTCCGTCGGGACTGACCACCACACCTCGTACGGTGCCCAGGCCTTCCACACTATCCACGCCGTCATACAGGGCACCGTCGAACGTCAGCGCTCCTGTGAGCTGGTCGCGGGTAAACGCGGCGATGGCATTGTCGGCCTGCCCCACGGCATAGACGTGCGCACCGTCAGGAGAGACGGCCACACCGCTGGCGCTGTCAAGCCCGTCCACACCGCCCAGATCGTCGAAGTGGGATTCGTCGTAGGTGAGCTCACCTGTGCCGCTGTCTCGGCTGAAGACCGCCACGGCATTGTCAATCCTGCTTGCCACGTAGACGTTCGCGCCATCAGAACTCAGGGCCAAGTAGCGCGCCCCATCGAGGCCGTCCACGCCCCCCGAGCCATCGAACTCGGCCTCGACGAAGAGGACCTCCCCTGTGGAGCTCGTGCGCTCGAACGCGGCTATCGCGTTATCCCCCTCCGAAACGACGTAAACATGAGCGCCATCGGGGCTTACCGCGACCGACTGAGCGCCGGCCAGGCCATCGACACTGTCAACACCATCAAACTCCGCCTCGACGAACGTGAGCGAGCCCGTAGTATCGTCACGCGCGAGGACCACGAGCGCGTTCTCTCCCTGACTGGCCACATAGACGTGGTTACCGTCGGGGCTCACGGCCACCCCGCGGGCACCGGCAAGCCCGTCGAAACCATCGACGTCGTCAAAACGAGCCTCGACGAAAGACAGAAAACCTGCCGATGCCGGCTGGACGAGAGTCCCAGAAAGCGCCGCAATCAGGCCAACGGCGCAGATGAGACTCCTACTCAATGAACGATCTTCGCGGTGCAGCATGCCTACCTCTCCTGTCCTCGCTCCGGGTTGCCGAAGCGCGGCGTCAATACTGCGAACACTAGCAGCGTTTTCTCGGAGCGGTCAATGCACAAACTGCTGCTCCGCTGACGCGCCGGCGTCTGGATTGGCTGGAAATTACGTACCAATGACAATGGGACGTTGGGCGATGCAACGCAGTGACGATTTGACGCTTGACGACGATCGATTCGTCGGACGGTGGCCTGGACGTCGCTTCGCTTGGTGCACGAGCAACCGGCCGCTCGTCAGCGTCCGCAGGTTCCTCCGCAATTGAGCTTCGCAGCGTTGACGCACGCGAAATCCCAGGCGCTATCGCAGCAGTACGAATCCAGCGCACAAATGCTCATCGCGCATTCGCTGCACTCCTCGGACAGGCCTTCGCCATCGACGCACTCCGAGTGCGCACAGGTGGGCGTACACGTGCATGAGCTCGGCTCCCCGAAGCACTCACACTCGAGCTCCTCGCGACAGTCGCTGCTGCATCCGTCGAAGGATTCGCTATTGCCGTCGTCGCAGCCCTCGAAGATGCTGACCGTTCCGTCGCCGCAGGTCTCCGAGCAACTCCCGTCGCTCGCCCCGTTGTCCAGAAGATCGCAGTCGAGCACGAGATCGTCCCCGGTGTTGACGGCCCGACAGACCAGACAGGTCAGATCCGGCGCGATGCAGTCATGTACAGCATCGATGTCGTCGGAGGCGCACGCGGGAAGGACCGTGGACAGGGAAAGCCCTTTGTCGGCACACTTCTTCGTCAGCTCTTTGCGGATGTTGTCGCGGTCCTCGGAATTGGCGCTTCCGCGATCGCAAGCCTTGGCCGTCTTGCCATCGGGATCGTCGCCGAAGCAGGCCTCGAGCTCCGGCGGCGTGCGCGCCCCGTCATCGAACGGAGTCTTCCCGGGAGCCAGAGCGTTCTTCTTGCACGCGAGGAACTGCTTCATCTGCGCGTCCATGCATTTCCCCGCGGCCTTCAAGACCGCCCTGTGGCAACCCGCCGCGGTCTTATCGGTTGATGCCGCGAGAGTAATCTCGGACGCGTCTCGACCGAAGACCGAAATCAACTGGTAGGCCCGCAATTCCGCCTCCGCCGCTCGATGAAACGCGTCGTCGCGCGCGTATACATAGGGGGCGCGTGGGAGTCCGCTCTTGTCGTTGCCGAAGCAGCGCTTTCCGTGAGTCTGGGACGCCTTGGCGAGAGCCTTTCCGATCTTTCCCTTCGGATCGGAGGCGACACAGTCGGTAACATCCGTTGACTCCCCCTTGGCGACCAGCTTGAGGCAATCCGCCCCGGTCTTGCCGACGGCTTTCACGATCTTCGCCAGAGCCTTGTTGAGCGCATTGACGCACGACTGCTGGTCGCGGGTCAGCGGTCCATCGAGGGCGTCGAGGAGAGACCCGGCAGCCGGGTCTTGCGCCATCGATCGCGGAGCGAGGAGCGGGAGTGATTCTTCATCCCCAACGTCGTCGAGTAAGAGCCGCGGCACTATCGCCGCAAAATAGGTGGCGATCGCGGTCACCAGCGCGGAATCGTCACCGATCGATCCGCCGTTGTCACCACCGACCAGAACAGGAATGAGCGAGCGGGCCAGTACGAGAACGTCGGTGCTGACGATCTCGGGCAACTCGAGCATCCCGTCGGTGTTGTCGTCGAGTGCATCCAGAATGATCTGCACGTTGGCCGGATCCGCCAGCAGTTGAGCTGCGAGTGCGAGCGCCTCACTGCCACCCAGACTGGCGTCGAGCGCGAGAATCGCGTCAACGGCGTCATCGAGCAGAAACCGGTCGAAGCTGTCAGCGTCGAAGGCATCGATGGGCGCCCGTGCGCCGCGCTCGATCGGCGTGCACGACGCGTCGGCGTTGGTCGAGCTGGCGCAAATTACCCCGCTTTGATCAACGTAGAAAACGCGCCTCCCGGTGCTTCCGACACCGCGCGGATTTGCCCCTGCTGTCCATTGCGTGAAGCGGTCGGTCGCGGCGAGATCGAAGTGATAGCCGCTCTTCGTGCCCTGGCCGAGGACGCTGTCGATCAAGCCAGAAGACCAGAGTTCTCCGAGGCTCGTGGCGTAGTCATAATCGCCGTCACCGTCGAGGTCGTTTTGGTAGAACATCGCTTGGGAAGAGACCAGCGTACGCAGGGAAGAGATCGCGCTCGCCTCGTTCGCGGAGGCACGCGCTCGCAGCAGATTCGGAATGGCGATGGCGGCTATGATTGCGATGATCGCGATCACGATCATCAGCTCGATCAAGGTAAAGCCGACGTAGGGCTCAGACGGCCTCTGATGGCCACCGGCAGACAATGACTTCGGCCGCATAAGCTAGACCTCCGGCTCCAAGCTGAGGGGCACCTCGGTGCGCGTGCAATATTGCGTGGCGTCCGGTTATCCCCTGCGGCAGTATAGCGTCAATGGAATCCGTACAACAAGGAACCAAACTCGCGGATTCCCGGACTGCCTCCCCGTCCGGTCGCCGACTCGGCGCAGGGTTGGCCGCGTTGTATCTGGTCGGATTCGCGCTTTGCGCGTTCGTTTACACGCTTCCGGCGCCGTTTTTTCTCGAGGACCACCTGCTCGGAAAGACCGGCGACAACTTTCGCAACGTGTGGACCATGTGGTGGATGCACACCGCTCTCGAGGACGGGCTCGACCCCTACTTCACCGACCGCATCCTGCACCCGGACGGAACTTCGCTGCGCTTGCACAACATGAGCCCGCTCAACACCGTCCCCGCATCCTTCCTGCTCGAGCTCTGGCCTCCCGTAGCCGTGTTCAACACGCTGCAATATATCCACATGCTCGCCTCGGCGCTGGCCATGGCATGGTTGGCGCGGGTGCTGGGAGCCGGGCGGGCGGGCAGCTTCATCGCCGGGGTCGCGTATACCTTCAACCTGTTTCGCGCCGGCCACGTGGGCCATCTGAACATCGCGAGCACGATGTTCCTGCCGTTGGCCGTGGGCGTGGCCTGGCGCTTGCGGGGTGACCGCCCGCTCCGCGGAGCACTGTTGTGCGGCGTGGTGCTGACGCTGGCCGGGTTGGCGTCATGGTATCACCTGATTATTGCTGCTGCGGCCGTTGCCGTGACTTTCGCGGTGCGAGCAAGCCACGGTGACTTCGCAACGCGAGTGCAACATCGCGGGTTTCGTCGTGCGGGCATCGCGTGCGTTGTGGCTCTGCTCGTCCCGATGCTGTTGCTGGCACCCTTGACAGTACCGATGTGGCAAGAAACGGCCGCGCGGCCGGAGGGTAAGCGTGGGCATCCGGCCGAGTTGCTTTCGGCCGACGTGCTGAGCTACGTCGTCCCCGGCCCGCTCTCCAGCTACGGAATTCTGTCGGCACCGGTGTGGCTCCGTTTTCGCGGGCACCCCCTCGACGCGACCAACTGGCTCGGGATCATCGCGGTCGCGCTGGCACTCAGCGGGCTCCTGCGGTCGCGCGACCCGCCGGAGAGCGGCACCGGTACGGACGTCCATCGCCGGGTGCGACGATTGCTCCTTTCGCTCGGTGCGGTGGGGTTCGTTCTGAGCCTCGGACCGCAACTGCGCGTCGCCGGCCACGCGACGGGGATCCCGATGCCGTACGCCGCACTGGCGTGGCTCATCCCGCCGCTGGATGCGGGAGGGGCGGTGATTCGTTTCTCACTTCTGGTCACCCTGGCGGTGGTCGGGCTTGCCAGCTTCGGGGTCGAGCGTTGGCTTCCGCGCCGCCGTGCTCTCAGAGCCGCCGTCGGTGGCGCCATCGTCTGGGCCCTGCTCGTCGAGCAGAGTGTGTTTCCGTTCCCCATGACGGCAGCGCACGTATCTCCCATCTACTCGTTGATCGCGCGCGACCCTCGTGACGTCGCGGTTCTCGACCTTGCCACCCACGGCGCGAGACGGCGTCCCATGTTGCATCAGACAGTTCATGGAAAGCCCATCGTGGGGGGGCGGATTACGCGATCGCCCGCGCACATTCGACGCGTAACCGACATGCCCGTGGTGCGGCAGCTGATCGTGCGCACCCGTACCCGCTCCCTCGCGAAGGCCGGCGTGCCCCCCCGGAGGATCCACGAGGAAGCCCGCTTGACCCCGGAGCAGCGAGCCTCAGAGGCCCGCGAGCCCGTGCTGAAGGGGCTCGGCGTAGCCTATGTCGTCACCGTCAACCGCTACGCCGAGCGTCTTTGCAAAGAACTCGGGTACAAGCGCGTCGTCAGCGATCCGCCACGGACCTTGTTTCGCGTGTTCTGAGAAATGGCGGCCAAGGCGGACATCCCCAGTGTCCCTTACACTCCGCCCCGATTCCCTGTTCCCTTGACCTGGGCCACGCCGCTGAGCTAGGATCCGCCTGTTCGGTCTCCGCACGCGAATGCGACCGTACGTACGACGGCCGTTTGGGGGTGAGGGAACAGTCCCGCAAGCGCCGTAGAGGAGGGGTTCCCTATGAAAATTCGATGCAGCGTGGCTGCACTTCTGGCCTTGACCGTGCTGCTCGCCCCGGCGCTGGCGCGCGCGCAGTGCGACTTCAACTCTCCCGACAAGGCCAAGTCGGCGAAGATCTCGATGGTCCGGGCGTTCTATCCGTGTGGGGGCATTACCTTCCCCATACCGAACACGGCCACTTCGGAAGGTACTCCTGCCTGCGCGCCGCCGCCCCCGTCTTCCTCTTATACCTTCTTGCCCAAAGGCTCATGCAGCGTAAAGGTCACGCACAAGCTTGAAGACCCGTGTTCGACTGGGTCCCCGGGCGCCTGCGCCAACGTCTCGATCAAGGCCAAGTGCAAGGGCATCGGGGAGTCAGACGGCGTCGCGCCGATCTCCGCGGGTGTCTGGGCGCTAAACGTGACCGTGCGCCGGACGACCAACGACAGTTTCAACGGCGACATCACAGTCATCGACTTCCCGGCCCAGTTCGCGTTCGGTTTGCCGCAGGATGGCAAGATCCAGCTCAAAATCGATACGAATGCATACTTCGAGACTTTGTTCGGTCCCGGGAACGAGACAGGTGGTTGTACAACGTACCAAATGCTCTCGATGACCATCGTAGGCCCTTCCGGGACTCCTTTCGCCGTGCCGGGGACCAGCTCAAAGTAGCACCCCGGCTTCGGCAAGCTCGGCGGGGTGCAGACGGACAAGGAAGTGACCGTACATGCAACGGCAGCCTGGGGGGTGAGGGAACAGTCCTGCAGGCGCTGCAGAGGAGGATCTTATATGAAAATTCGACACACGGTGACTGCTCTTCTCGCCTTGGCCATGCTGCTCGCCCCGGCGCTGACGCGCGCGCAGTGCGACTTCAACTCTCCCGACAAGGCCAAGTCGGTGAAGCTCTCGATGGTCCGGGCGTTCTGGCCGTGCGGGGGCATTACCTTCGTCGGGTCGAACACGGCCACTAACAATGGAACTGCCGCATGCAAGACACCGGTCACACATTCCGCGTATAGATTCTTTGCCAAGGGCTCGTGCGACGTAAAGTTGAACCACAAGGTTGAAGCCCCGTGTAAGACCGGATCCCCTTGGGACTGCGCCAACCTCTCGATCAAAGCCAAGTGCAAGGATATCGGGCTCTGGGACACCGTCACGCCGATCACAGAGGCAGGCTGGTACCTGGGGATGGTCCTGCGCCGGACGACCAACGACAGGTCCAACGGCGACATGACAGTCGTCGACTTTCCGTTCGCTTTAGCGTTCCCCACGCCCAATGCCGGCAAGCTCAAGCTCAAGACCGACACGAATACCCTCTTCACCTCCTTGTTCGGTCCCGGGAACGAGTCATCTGATTGCACAACGTTCCAGATGATCTCGCTGGGCATCCATGACCGCGACGGGAATATTTTCGCCGTTCCGGGGACCAGCTCTAAGTAGCACCCCGGCTTCTGCAGGCTCGACGGGGTGCAGTCGGCGACCTATTCCACCGACGGGGCGTGCTGCACCGACCACGGCGCACACACGACGTGACCGCCGCATTCTCATACGTATGCCTCGGTGCCGTTCTCCTCTCGCTCATGGGCGTGGGCACTGCGGTCGCCGGGGTATTCTCTCTCGGTCTGGTCGTCGGCCTGAGCATCGTCGCGGCTGCGATTGGCTCGATCGTGGCGAGGCAGCGCGGCAAGCGCGAAGGTGCACAGCGCGCACCGAACGCCCTGGGACCGGCACTCTTCCTGGCCGGGCTTCTGCTCTACTGGCCTCCCTACGAGGCGCACCTCGCCGCGGGCGAC